>WFTS01000149.1 GCA_015485385.1 Kordiimonadales bacterium
GCCCCAGGGTGGGCTAAATTTTTTCTTGGATTTACGTGCTTTTCCACCCTGTTTCTGGGGGTGATCAACCTCTACCCCCAACGGTTGCTGGGCATGTATACCGACGGCGCACGCATGCTGACCATATTTCGTGGCGGTAGAAAATTTGAAGAAATGTATGCGCAATTTGTACTCACCGGTTATTTATACGCTGACACCAAACCTACCGATTGGCCGCAAGCGCTGATAGAAACCCTAAGGGGCAGCGCGCAATTCAGCCCCGAATGGCGAGCGGGACAATATTACGATTATATGAAAGCAAAATACCGGCAGGACTGGACGCTGGCTGAATGTCACCTTAATGCCGCTAGCCAAGACATCGACGACTTGCCGCAGATTATGAAAAACAGCTATATCTCTGAACGGGCCTGTTTCCGCGCCGTGACGAATCACGAATTTGCGGCCGCCGCAGAAACCCTGAAGAGAACGGGCAAGGGCATGATGACTCAGCCGTATACTGCGGCCATCTATAAAGCAATTATTAAGATTGCCAACGGCGAGCTACCGGCAGCAGAGGCCCACTTGCAAGACGCACAAACTGCAACCGAGAAAGCCATGTTTAAGGGTATGGTCTCGCTGGCTTTGCAGGATATTGATATTTTACGCGCATATATGACAGCAAAATAAGCGACTTAACATAGAATTTTATCCTTATGCTTCTCATTTAAGTTGCGCTTTGGCCCAACCGGCGGCGTCGCGCACAATGTCGCTGTCGTCGGCAAGCAAGCCTTCAATTGCAGGCAGGTGGCTTTTGTCGCCCGAGTTGCCAATGGCGATCAATACGTTGCGAACAAAGCGGTCGCGGCCAATGCGCTTTATTGGACTGCCGGAGAAAACCTGCCGGAAATTGGCATCATCCAACCCCACCAGATCAGCAAGCATCGGCGCCCCCAGTTCGACACGCGCATGAAAGACCGCTTCGCTTGAGGCTTGGGCAAATTTATTCCAAGGGCAGGCGGCGAGGCAATCATCACAGCCATAAATCCGGTTACCCATAGCTTTGCGGAACTCCAAGGGGATCGGGCCTTTATGTTCAATTGTCAAATAGCTAATACAGCGCCCGGCATCAATCTGGTATGGGGCCGGGAAAGCATCGGTGGGGCAGGCATTAAGGCAGGCGGTGCAACTGCCGCATTGATCCCTGTGAGAAGTATTAGCGGGCAGGTCCATATCGGTATAAATTGCCCCCAAAAATAGCCAGCTCCCATACTGGGTTGAGACCATATTGGTGTGTTTTCCCTGCCAGCCCAATCCTGCCGATGATGCCAATGGCTTTTCTGGAACCGGCGCGGTATCAACAAATACTTTTAGGTCGCAATTAAATTCACTGACCATCCAGCGGGCCAAAGCTTTCAGCCGCTTTTTAATAAGATCGTGATAATCTTTGCCGCGCGCATAAACCGAAATATTGGCGGTATTTTTATGGTCCAGCAGAAGACGCGGATCATTTTTTGGGCCGTAATTTACGCCAAGCATAATCACCGAACGCGCATTTTCCCACAGTTGCTGTGGGTGTTCGCGCTGGTGCATGCGGTCAGCCAGCCAGTCAAGGGAGGCATGACGGCCAAGTTTGATAAAATTACGAAAGCCTTCGATGACCTGTTCGCTGGTGACGGCGTCTGTTATGCCAAACTGGTCGAACCCAAGACTTAGTGCCTTGGCCTCAAGCTGAGCGCGGATGTCCCCGTCCGCAGCCATGCTTAAAAATCCAGTTCAGAATAATGTTTGGAGGGCGCAAGGCCATTGATTTTATCGCTAAGCAACGCGCGAACCGACCGGCGTGATTTTACACGCATATACCAGTCTTTTACCTGCGGCCAATCCTGCCAATGGACGTTACCAAAATAATCAGCCACAGAAATATGGGCCGCCGCCGCAGCGTCTGCCATGGTGAATTGTGGCCCCGCCAAATAGTGGCGCTGTTCGGCAAGGTGGGTGATATAATTCAAGTGTGTTTTCATATTATGGGCGGCGCACCGTATGGCTTCGCTATCGGGTTCGCCCATACCAAAAAAACGCTTGTATAGTTTTTCTGTCACCAAATGGCGCGTGACTTCGCTGCCTAATTTGGTGTGAAACCAGCCAACCAAGCGGCGAATTTCACAGCGTTCTTCCGCACCACCGATCAAGAGTGCAGGCTGAGGCATTATTTCTTCCAGATATTCTGCTATTGCCATCACGCCGGAATAAGCCTTGCCGTCATCCATCACCAAAACGGGCACTTCACCCGCCGGATTGAGAGTTAAAAAGGCCGTGCGGCGATCCCATTCATTTTCGATGCGCAGAGTGAAATCTATACGCTTCTCCACAAGAAGCACACGCACAAAGCGGGCGGCTGGGCTAAGCCAGTGGTGGTATAATATTGGCATAATGGTTTCTTGTTACCTCAAGTGACGTCGTGCGCCTAATACCAATTGAATGTGGTTGAAAATTATGCCGATTTTGAGACAAAAACAAAGGTCTGTGCCTTGGTATTTTCGCCTGCTTTATACAAAAGGGCGACCAGTTGGCCGCCCTTTTTGCTTCTAATTTAAGGTGCTTTTTTAAGCAGCAAGGCGGCGCAGCACATAATGCAGAATGCCGCCAGATTTATAATATTCGACTTCGTTTTCGGTGTCGATGCGGCAGAGGACCACAATTTCTTTAGTGGTGCCGTCGGCGTAGGTTACTTTGACATTCACATCCTGGCGCGCTGTGATGGTGCCGGCAATGCCTGTGATATCAAATGTTTCAGTGCCGACAAGGCCAAGGCTCTCGCGGCTGTCGCCTTCTTTGAACTGTAGCGGCAGGACGCCCATGCCCACCAAATTTGAACGGTGGATGCGCTCAAAGCTTTCAACCAGTACGGCCTTGACGCCAAGCAAATTGGTGCCTTTTGCAGCCCAGTCGCGTGACGAGCCCGTGCCGTATTCCTTGCCGCCCACAACCACCAAAGGTGTGCCAGCATCTTGGTATTTCATCGAGGCGTCATAGATGCTCATTACATCACCAGAGGGCTGGTGTGTTGTCCAGCCGCCTTCGGTGCCCGGCGCCATCAGATTGCGTAGCCGCACATTGGCGAAGGTGCCGCGCATCATCACCTGATGGTTGCCGCGCCGTGAGCCGTACGAGTTAAAATCTTTTTGTTCCACACCTTTTGACCGTAGATATTCCCCCGCAGGGCTATCCAGTTTGATTGCACCAGCCGGGCTGATATGATCGGTGGTGATACTGTCCCCCAGCAAAGCCAAGGGCCGAGCGCCAATAATATCGGCGGTATCTTCAACGGCATCGCCCATATGTTCAAAGTATGGTGGGTGCTGGATATAGGTGCTATCGTCGCTCCAAGCATAGGTTTTACCCTCAACAAGTGGCACAGCCTGCCATTCGGGTGTTCCCGTGAAAACGTCAGCATAGCGTTTGATAAACATTTCACGAGACAAGCTGTTATGAATTGCTTCATGAATTTCGGCATTGGTGGGCCAAAGGTCCCGCAGGAATACATCATTGCCATCACTGTCTTGGCCAAGTGGCTCTGTCGTGATGTCTATCTTTAAGGAACCAGCAAGCGCATAAGCAACCACAAGCGGCGGTGAGGCAAGGTACGAGGCTTTGAGGTCTTGGCTCACGCGGCCTTCAAAGTTGCGGTTGCCCGACAAGACACTGGCGCACACCATCTGGTTTTCATTGATGGTTTTTGAAATTGGTGCAGCCAAGGGGCCAGAGTTGCCAATACAGGTGGTACAGCCGTAGCCAACAAGGTTAAAGCCAAGAGCATCTAGATGCTCGGTCAGGCCCGCGCGGTCAAGATAGTCTGTGACAACCTGAGACCCCGGCGCCAGAGACGTTTTGACCCAAGGTTGAGTTTTCAAGCCGCGTTCGTTGGCCTTTTTGGCAACCAAACCGGCGGCGATTAAAACACTTGGGTTTGAAGTGTTGGTACAGCTTGTGATCGCCGCGATGCAAACATCACCGTGGTTGAGCGCATAATCAGCCCCTTCAACCGTATAATCTGTTAGATCATTTTCTTTGCCCGCTTTTGTCAGCACTTGATTGATAAAGGCATCTTTTGCGCTGTCTAGGTCTACCCGGTCTTGCGGGCGGCTTGGGCCTGCAAGCGCGGCTTTTACAGTTGAAATATCCAGAGACAGTGTTGTTGTATAAATGGGGTCGGGTGTTTCTGCCCCGCGCCACATGCCTTGCTCTTTGGCGTAGGCTTCCACGAGGGCAACGGTATCTTCGTCGCGGCCTGTGAACGTCAGGAAATCGAGCGTTTGTTGGGACACGGGGAAAAAGCCGCATGTCGCGCCGTATTCAGGTGCCATGTTGGCGACGGTTGCTTGGTCAGCAAGGGTTAATTGGTCAAGACCGTCCCCGTAAAATTCAACAAATTTTCCAACCACACCCAACTCGCGCAGCATTTCAACAACCCTGAGCACGAGGTCTGTTGCTGTGATGCCTTCCGCTAATTTGCCGGTTAATTTAAACCCAACCACTTCGGGGATTAGCATGGAAACTGGCTGGCCAAGCATGGCCGCTTCGGCTTCGATACCGCCCACACCCCAACCAAGAACAGCAAGGCCGTTAATCATGGTGGTGTGGCTGTCTGTGCCAACACATGTATCCGGCAGAGCAATTGTGCGCCCGTCTACCTCGTTGGTCCATACTGTATCGGCGATATATTCCAGATTCACTTGGTGGCAAATGCCGGTGCCGGGCGGGACAGCATTGAAATTATCAAAACTGGATTGTCCCCATTTTAGAAACTGATACCGTTCGGCGTTGCGCTGCATCTCAAGGTCAACATTTTGCTGGAAGGCAAGCTTGGTTCCAAATTTGTCTACCATTACAGAATGGTCGATCACCAAATCACACTGGGCCAAAGGATTGATCAATTCAGGATCCCCCCCCATTGTTTTCATTGCGTCGCGCATGGCGGCCAAATCAACAACAGCAGGCACGCCGGTGAAGTCCTGCATTAAAACCCGCGCGGGGCGGTAGGCAATCTCATGAGATATTTTTTGCTCTTTTTGCCAATCAGCCAGCGCCTGAATGTCTGCAGTTTTAACACTTACGCCATCTTCATAGCGCAAGAGATTTTCTAAAAGAACTTTCAATGTATAAGGCAGGCGGGATACATCCCCGATCTGGTCTTGGGCGGCCTTGAGGCTGAAATAATCATATTCTTTATCACCGACATTCAGTGTGCGGCGGGTTTTCAGCGTATCGTGTCCAACAGTTGCCATGAGAGGGGAGCCTCCTGATAAAGGGTTGAAGAAACCACAGTGACCAAGTTGCTGGGGGAGCAAGCAAGCCTGCGGTTAACCTATTGAATTTCTTACGGGCGTTATGACGCAAAGACGCCAAAATTGCAACAATCTAACCCTAATTAATTCATGATTACGCCTTATTTCTCCCTGATGATCACTGTGTCAGAATAAGGAAAAGACCGATGGCAGATTTTACAAGTGTGGATTTACTGGTTGCTATTATGCTGTGTGTTATCGCAGCCGCAGGCATTGCCCATAGCCTCAACCAAGCGGGCCGCCACTTTTAAATCAGGGGCAGGCATCCATTAAGTATGAGATAAGCGTCCATATAAAAGGCCCCTTTTACAGAGGCCTTTTATGAGTGTTTTTCTTGATTTACTGTGTGGCGGTTTCACTTTTTGGCGTGTGCTCGTCGAACCATTTGCGAATATAAAGTTGGGTTCGCATGAAGTTGGACGGGATGCTGCCTGTGCCGTGAAATTCCCCGCGCATTGGGATCAGCATTGTCGGCACACCGAGCAGTTTCAGGGCGCCGTAATATTCTTCCGCCTGACTTAACGGTGTGCGCAGGTCTTTGTCACCGGTCATCAGCAGAACCGGTGTTTTCACATTACCCACATGCATGATAGGCGAATGTTCCAGCCATTTTGTCGGGTCATCCCAAAAGCGTGGGCGGAAGAAATTAGAGGCCCAGCCCGCAACGTCGGTGGTGTTCGCCATTGAGATCCAATTTGTAACAGGGCAGCGAGCAACGGCCGCCTTGAAACGGTCTGTTTGCCCGACAATCCATGTGGTGAGCACGCCGCCACCCGAGCAGCCTTCAACATACATACGGGCCTCGTCCACAAAGCCTTTGCCGACAGCAGTATCCACACCTGCCATCAGGTCGGCATAGTCGCGTTTACCAGGGTACATGTCTTGGATTGCGTTCGCAAAGGCCATGCCGTAGCCCGTTGACCCGCGCGGGTTGGTATAAAGCACCACATATCCATTTGCTGCTTGTTCAAGCCTTGCGAAGCTAAAACCTGCATTATACATAGCGTGCGGTCCACCGTGGATGGAAAGATACAAAGGATATTTTTTGCTGGCGTCAAAGGATGGCGGCTTTAAAATCCAGCCCTGCACACGTGTATCTTCCGTGGAGGTGTACCAAATTTCTTCTACACTGCCGAAATCTTTTCGAGCAAATATATCTGCATTCACATCGGTTAATTCAGCCAGCTTGCTGCCGTCTTTGATGTTAAAGCGCACAATATCACGCGGGTTTGTAAAGCTTTCCAGCGTGCCAACGGCGATGCCGTTGTTGCTGATATTTGAATAGCGTAGCACCTGCATACCTTGGGTGATGGCTTTCACCTTCGCCTTCATCGAAGCATGGTAGGTATTGACGGACCCTTCTTTCGAGAGTGTAAAATATACACCGCGCCCGCCTTTGGCCCACGTTAGCGCGCTAGGGCTATCAGCTAGGTTGTTCGCGATTATATGTTTGTTGCTGCCGTCGGCATTCATGGTCCAGATATCGGCGAAAGGCGCTGTGCGGTCCCATGCTGACACGCCTGAATAGGTTATTTTTTTGCCGTCCGGAGAAAAAACTGGCCCAGTCCAAAAACCTTTGCCGTCTGTGAGCGCTTCAATGGCCCCGCTTGTGACATCCACTGTGTAGATATGGGCTGTGAAAAAATTCATTTCCCAGTCAGCATTTTTGTTGCCGTCGAAGGCTATTTTCTTCCCGTCTGGCGACCAACTTAGGCTGGCAGGCGTTGCAATGGCCCCGATTCGGCGCGCCCCCACATTCCAGTTTCCTTTGGTAAGCTGGCGTGGTGTACCGCCTTCGGCTGGCACAATGAACAAATGGTCGCGCTGGTCATTATATGACCCAACCCGGTCCTGCCTATAATGATAGGTGTCGATAATCTCGGGGTTTGAAGTCCATTTGGCGCCTCTGGGGCGTGCGGGTAATTTTACCGTCCATTTGGTTGGGTGCGGGATGCGGGCAACAAAAGCAATTTGGCTGCTATCAGGTGACCAAATCATGCCGCGTGACCGTAAAGTTCCGCGTGTTATTTGGGTAGTTGCGCCCTCGGCATCCATCCAGCGCACAAAAATCTGTGGTTTTTTATTCTCGTCCAGCTGCACATAGGCGATGCGGCTTCCGTCTGGCGACCAACGTGCCCCAAAACCCTTCACCAATTGGCGATTTTTACTGCCGTCTGCATTCATGATCCACAGAGTATTGGCCCGGCGGTCTTTCATTTTATCGACCCAGCCTCGGGTATAGATAATTTGTTTGCCGTCGGGTGAAATTTGCGGCCCGGCGACGGTTTCAAAATCTAAAAATTCCGATAATTTCAGTGTGTTTATGGTGCTATCAGCGTGTGCTGATACTGGTGCCCAAGCCAGCAAACACACAGCGGCAAATAAACGTAAAGCGTATCCCATGATGTCCCCCTGTTTGCATATTTTCATCCTGCGATGGTTGGCAGGAAGTATGAATATTTTATACCTTGGCCGCCCTTTTGGGTTTTGTCACGCAAAACCAAAGCGCACGCGATTTTGTGATAGGGACCCGGTTTTACATATTTGGGTTTGGGGGGGCTTTAAGTTGGGCTTAATCAGGTAGGCTTGCTTTGATTGCGAGCGCATGAATTTTGCTCGCTAATTCTTCTTTTAAGGCAGTCATTACCAGCCGTTGTTGTGCAACCCGAGATTTTCCGCGAAAAGCTTCGGCTTTGATTACCACAGTGAAATGGCTTTCCCCTGACCCATCATGGCCAGCGTGCCCCCGGTGATTTTCACTATCGTTTATCACCTCAAGAAAAGTCGGCATTAGTGCTGTAGTGAGTTTATGTTTGATCGTCTTAGTGACTTCGCTCATGATCGCCTTACTTTCAATAATATAGAAACATACGCTTGCAGCAGTTGCTGCTTCTGGTAAACGACTTAATTCCTTATTATATAGAGGATCAAGTCAGTAGGGTGCGTATTTTTTTAAAGTGCACCCCAAAAGTTAAGAGGTTGTCCCATGACCGCACAAGCGGCTGATACATTACCCAGTTTGAACCTGCCGGAAGAAACCGTTTCTGTGCGGGATACCTTTGGCATTGACGTGGACATGCAAGTGCCTGCTTTCAGTGAGCGCACCGAGCATGTGCCAGAATTTGACAGCGCTTATGTGTTTGACCACGATACCACGCTCGCAATTTTGGCAGGATTTAGCCATAACCGCAGGGTGATGATCCAAGGGTATCACGGCACAGGAAAGTCTACCCATATCGAACAAGTGGCAGCGCGGCTCAATTGGCCCACGGTCCGGATCAATCTGGATAGCCATATCAGTCGGATCGATTTAGTTGGCAAAGACGCCATTGTCGTTCGGGACGGCAAGCAGATTACCGAATTTCAAGAGGGCATGTTGCCGTGGGCGCTTCAAAGCCCCACCGCGCTGGTATTTGATGAATATGACGCTGGCCGTCCAGACGTAATGTTCGTGATCCAGCGTATACTGGAAGTAGAAGGTAAGTTGACACTGTTAGACCAAAACCGTGTGATTAGGCCGCACCCTGCATTCCGCATTTTTGCAACAGCCAATACGGTCGGCCTTGGCGATACCACCGGTTTGTATCACGGAACGCAGCAGATCAACCAAGGCCAGATGGATCGCTGGAATATTGTCGCAACATTGAATTATCTGCCGCACGCGACCGAGACAAAAATCATGTTGGCCAAAGAACCCGCCTATAATACCGAGGAAGGCCGTAAGGTGATTGAAAACATGGTGCGCGTTGCAGATTTATCGCGCACGGGCTTTATGGCGGGTGACATATCCACCGTGATGAGCCCAAGGACTGTGCTGACATGGGCACAAAATGCCGCGATTTTTGGGGATGTCGGCTTTGGTTTTCAAGTTAGCTTTCTCAATAAATGTGATGAAGCAGAACGGGCAATTGTTGCGGAATATTACCAGCGCTCTTTTGGTGTAGACCTGAAAGAAAGTGGTTCAAACCTACTTGTTGGCTGATGAAACCTCCACAAAGGACCGTGCGCTGTGGCAGAAAGTAGCCAGAAAAACCGTGAGATTTTTGAGCAAGCAATTGGCTGTGCAACTCGCGCTGTTGCTGGCGATCCTTCGCTTGAGGTGAGCTTCACTGCCGATGTGCCGGGCCTGAAAGACGGTGAAGCGCGTGTACCGCATTTGCCTCATAAAATTACCAAAGAGGGCATTGCCGAATTACGTGGTCAGGCGGATGCCTACGCGCTTAAACACAGATACCACAGTGAAACGCTTCACAAAAAGCTTGCGCCAACAGGCCATTTGTCGCGAGCTATTTTTGACGGTGTTGAAATGGCGCGGGTTGAAGCCATCGGTGCGCGCCAGATGGACGGCACCAAGGCAAACCTCGCGGTCCTTGAACAAAAACGCGCCCTAGAGGCAGGGCTGTCACGACCATCTGACGATGAACATGGCCGTTTGGCAGATGTAATGCGGCTGATGGTACGGGAACGCCTTACCGGAGAGGCCGCACCTGAAGAAGCCGCGCTTGCGGTGGAAGGCCAACGCAAATGGCTTGAAGAAAGTGTTGGGCACTTACTTGATACGCTTGGTGATAAAGTTGAAGATCAGCGCGCTTTGTCAGTGATTAGCCGCAGCATCATCTCGCATTTGCTTGGGGACGGTGAGGGCGATCAAATTGATCCTGAGGATCAAAAGACAAACCCCGATGATGGCGAGGGCGATGCCGCAAACGAACCCGACAATAGCGACGCTGATGACGGCAGCGGGGACAGCGATACATCACAAAGCAGTGAAGACAGCGACGGTGAAAATGCCGATGATGATGCCGCCTCCGATGCCGCGCAAGACGAGATTGAAGATAGCGATGCAGATGCTGGCGAAGGCAAGCACGAAGGTGCGGTCCCGTGGCGACCAAACCGGCCCTTAGACCAATTGCCGGATGCAGGCTTTTACCAAATTTTCGCGCAAGAATTTGACGAAGTGATCAAAGCCGAGGAACTGTGTGATACCGAAGAATTAGAGCGACTGCGGAAATATCTTGATCAACAGATGGCGCATTTATCGGGTGCTGTGTCCAAACTTGCTAATCGCTTACAGCGCCGCCTTTTGGCTCAGCAGCGGCGTCACTGGAACTTTGATTTGGAAGAAGGCGTTTTAGATGCCGGACGGCTATCGCGAGTGGTCACTGATCCTTTGCGACCACTGTCGTATAAGGTCGAATCAGAAACGGAATTTAAAGATACAGTTGTTACGCTGCTTTTGGATAATTCCGGGTCTATGCGCGGACGGCCTATTTCCATCGCTGCGATTTCGGCGGATATTTTATCGCGCACCCTAGAGCGCTGCGGCGTGAAAGTAGAAATTCTTGGTTTTACCACCAAAGCTTGGAAAGGGGGGCAAAGCCGTGAAAAATGGCTGCAAGCAGGCAGGCCTCAAAAGCCAGGGCGGCTGAATGATCTACGCCACATCATCTATAAAACCGCAGACAGCCCATGGCGGCGTGCGCGCCGGAACTTAGGCTTGATGATGCGTGAAGGGCTTTTGAAGGAAAATATTGATGGTGAGGCCTTAATGTGGGCGCATAATCGTTTGATGGCCCGCTCGGAAGAGCGCCGCATATTAATGGTAATCTCAGATGGTGCGCCAGTGGACGACAGTACATTATCTGTAAATTCAGGTACATATTTGGAAAATCACTTACGGCAAGTCATAAAATGGATAGAATTACGCTCCCCCGTTGAGTTGATCGCGATTGGCATCGGCCATGATGTTACCCGCTATTATCAGCAAGCGGTCACCATTTTAGATGCCGAACAGTTGGGCGGAGCAATGACCGAACAATTGGCAGAATTATTTGCTGAAACCATACCTAAACCCCGTAGGATAGGCTGAGATGCCTGAATGGAAATTTTAAAGATATGAAAAATAAACTCGTTGTTTTGTTGATGCTAGGGTTTGCGGCGGCGGCAGCCATCTCCAGCTATATTGGCCAAGGTTGGGCTGCACGCGCAATGGAGGCCGGCCCGTTTGTCACCGAAATTAACGCGGCAGCTATTCCTTTGAATCATGATGATCCGGGGCTGAAAACCGTGGGGGAGCTAACGTATGTCTCTGGCTGGGTTCTAACGGCTGAAAATAAAAACTTTGGCGGGTTTTCTAGTATGCTGGTTGCCCCTGATGCCAGATCTTTAATTGCTCTGAGCGACAAAGGGGACTGGTTGACAGCATCTTTGAATTTGGATCAAAAGACACCACTTACAAAAGGCCTGTTATATCCGTTTGAAGAGGGCGCTCATGCTAAAGAAGACGGCACATACGACGCAGAAAGTCTGGTGCGAACACAAACAGGGTTCCTTGTTGGCTTGGAACAGCATCACCGCATTTTAGAAGTAGAAGCCGTTGGTGGGAAAAACCAACTGGCTCCTTACAACGGTACGGTTGATCTTAGTGTGCTGTCAGGCAATGGGGGCTTGGAGGCGATGACACTGCTTCCGAACGGAAAACTCTTGATGTTTGCTGAACATGGTCTGGACCAAAAAGGCACACTGCCGGTTTGGATTTCAGACAAAAAAACCGCAACAGTCAGGCGGTTTCAGCCCCCTAAAAATTATTCTCCAACTGATGCAGCCAGTTTACCAAATGGCGATGTCCTTTTGCTGATGCGGCACTTTTCCACGTTTGACGGTGTTTCGGCCAAAGTGATGCATATCTCAGCCAGTGAAATTGCATCACAAAATGTGATCAAGGGTCGGGAGCTGGCGCACCTTGCCCCGCCGTATGCCGTTGATAATATGGAAGCGCTTGATATTCAGCCATTAGAAAACGGCAAGGTCCGTCTGTTTATGATGTCGGATGATAATTTTAATATCGCACAGGAAACCTTATTGCTGGTCTTTGATTGGCAGCCTTAAGCCGAAAACCAGCCGAAGCCGCGTGCGGCTTTACCCGGCACAATCTTTCCAGCTGGTTTATATTCAGCGGACGGCTAAATACTGCATAGGTTTTTCTGGTAGGACGCCGCCAGTAAAGGCGCGCGAGGTATGATATGCGAAGTGACCCCGTTGGAAAATTCCATTTGGAGCCATTATAAATTTGCGGGGTCATAAAAAACGCCGCAACCCAACGGTGCGGCGTTTTTCGAAATTCTTTAGTCGTTGCTTAGCCTTAGGCAGCCGCAGCAGCCTTCTTTTTCTTAATCTCTTTTTTGATTTTCAGCGCAGCAGCAGACAAATCCCCGTCGCGCGCCTTGAGCAAGAAATTATCGAGGCCATCATTATGTTCCACACTGCGCAGAGCGTGCGTTGAAATGCGGAAGCTGATAGAACGGCCAAGGCAGTCAGATATCAAAGTAGCTTTGGTTAGGTTTGGCAAAAAGCGACGACGGGTTTTATTATGTGCGTGTGACACATTGTTCCCAGTCATTACACGCTTTCCAGTTAGTTCACATACGCGAGCCATGATCTTTATCCTTATTTTTCTCGAGGCGCTTAAGCGACCCGGAATCTTTATGATCGGTTCAAAATATCCGCCTTTTTAGGTCGGATGCAGCGCTGAGTACGCGATTCGTCCTGCGTGGTCAAGCGATTGTTGAAGGCCATGCCGTTTATGGCCCAAGCCTAGTGTGGGATGTCTCATCGGTGTCACACGCATATGGGCGTTACGTCTTTAAAGATCAGGCCGGTTGTTTGCATGAAAGCGGATGCCTTCTTCTAACAAACGCCCTATCGCTAAAATCTGGTCTTCACGAAACATATTGCCCCACAGCGTGATGGAATGCGGCAGGCTTTTGGGGGCGGTTTGCGGCTCAGCAGGCGGGTTGTGCGCTGTAAGCGGTACATTACCGCGTTCTTCCATCCCAACCGGCATAGAGAGGCTCGGCGAGCCGGTATAATTGGTGATCATCAGCATGCTGCCGGTGAAGTTAGGGCAAACAATCACATCTACTGTCTCGTAAATATCGGCCATGGCCTCCATCACTTTACGGCGCAGTCGGTCCACTTGCAGCGCCTCAACGGCGGGCAGCAAATGAGCACGCCGGAACGTATTGGGCCAAGCCCGTTTTTCTTGCCAGCGCATCAGGTCATCTTGGTTTGAAAGCGTTAAATCCTCAAATGCGGCAGCGGCCTCTACCTCAAGCGTGGTGATCAGCGCGCCGTACGGCAGATCAGGCAGTTTGATTTCCGTAAGCTTGAACCCCATTTCACGGACGCGGTCTAGGACGGCTTTGTCGCTTAGGGTGGCTTTTTCAAACCACGCCGGGTCATAGCCGATTTTAATATCTTCGGCGATCGCCGCCACACCGTCATACGCAAAGCCATGGTCAAGCGAACTGGCGTCACCCGTGTGGGCTCCGTTCAGCACGTCCAGCACAAGGGCTGTGTCCTCCACATAGCGGCAGATCGGCCCGATTTTGTCGAGCGACCAACACAGTGCCATTGCACCTGTGCGCGGCACGCGTCCGAAGGTGGGGCGCAGGCCAACAGCTCCGCAGCGGCTTGTTGGTGATATGATAGACCCCAGCGTTTCCGTCCCAATGGCAAAGCCGCACAAGCCCGCCGCCGTGGCTGAGGCCGACCCAGCGCTGGAACCAGACGATCCTTCTTCAATATTCCACGGGTTGCGGGTTAGTCCGCCAAACCACAGGTCGCCGTATGCAAGGGCCCCTAGCGTGGTTTTGCCGATCAAGATTGCGCCCGCTTTGCGCAATCGCTTTACAATTTCAGCGTCCTCAGTCGGTACGCGGTTCTTATAGGGTTCAGCCCCCCATGTGGTGCGCACACCGGCGGTATCGGCCAAATCTTTTAGCCCGTAGGGGATGCCGTGCAGTGGGCCTTTGTCAGTTCCTGCGCGTAAGGCACTATCGGCTTTGCGAGCTTCAGCGCGGGCGCTTTCCTCAAGGACGGTGACAAAACACTCCAGTTTGGGGGCAATCTTTTGAATGCGGTGCAGATAAATATCGACAAGTCGCAGGCACGATATTTGGCCCGACCTGATCCAGGCTCCCTGTTTCCAAACAGGAGCGAAGGCAATGTCTTCATCAGCGGGTAAAGGTCCGGCATCTGCGGCTTTGGCAGCGATATCAACATGGTTCTCTTGCGCTGGATAGTCTCTACCCTTGAGGCGTGGATCAAAAATCAGCGCGGGGGCATCTTCATTTTTCAGCTTTACGCCTTCGCGTCGTGCGCGGATACGGTCAACGGTGGCCTCTAGCCCATCATAAATTTTCGCGCGCTCATCATCGGTATAAGCAACACCGGCCAATTTTTCCGCGATGCCCAAATCATCGGGAGCCGCCAGAGGTGGGCGTTTTGTTTCGTCTTGTGCCATAACCGCGCCGGTAACAGCCAAGCTGCCAACCATGCTTGAAGATTTTAAAAATTGCCGTCTGTCTAGCCGTTTAGCCATGATAAACCTCCCCTGTTTCTGGTTATCATACAGTAATTCCCGGTAAAGAGAATCCCTCTTTAACGGAAGATGGCTAAGTGCCCCGAGATATTTGTGTTATTCCCACAGCTAATAATAAACCGCGTTATCTCGGCGTGCACCCCGATCAAGCTGTGGCCTAGATTTGTGTTTAATTATTGTTTGTCAGTTGCTTTTTAGCGCGTTAGGAAACGCGTTCGCTCTTTTATATTCAGGCTCTCTTATGTCACCCATCATTAAAGCCGTCCTTGGCCCTACTAATACCGGGAAAACGCATTACGCGGTTGAGCGCATGCTGGGCTATTCATCGGGGTTGATGGGGTTTCCGCTTAGGCTTTTGGCGCGTGAAGTGTATGACCGGGTGGTGGCCGTTAAGGGCAGAAATCAGGTGGCGCTGCTTACGGGCGAGGAGCGCATTGTGCCTGAAGGAGCGCGCTATTTCTTGTGTACTGCTGAGGCGATGCCACGCCAGAAGCTGGTGGATTTTGTCGCCATTGATGAAATCCAAATGGCCGCCGATCCCCAGCGCGGGCATATTTTTACTGAGCATCTGCTGCATATGCGTGGGCGGCATGAAACGCTGTTTCTGGGTGCGGCTACGATGCGCAATTTGATTGCCCGCTTGATCCCGGACGCCGAAATCATATACCGCGAGCGTTTTTCAAAGCTCTCGTATGTGCGACCAGTTAAACTCTCTAAACTGCCGCGCCGCAGCGTGGTGGTGGGGTTTTCCGCCACTGATGTTTACGGTATGGCCGAGCTGCTGAAGCGCCATAAAGGCGGCGCGGCGATTGTGATGGGGGCACTTAGCCCTAGAACCCGTAACCGCCAAGTGGAAATGTATCAGGCGGGTGAAGTGGATCATTTGGTCGCCACTGATGCAATTGGTATGGGGCTTAATCTGGATATAGAGCATGTTGCCTTTTCGGCGATGACCAAGTTCGATGGCCGCACGTTTCGCGAACTGAGCGCCGCCGAGGCTGCGCAAATTGCGGGACGCGCTGGGCGCTATAAAACAGATGGCACTTTCTCAGCTCTTGGCGGCGGCGGCGAGCAAAGCGAGATTTTAAATGATCGTATGATTAAGCAGATAGAAGACCATCAATTTGCTCCGGTGAAGCATATCTGCTGGCGAAACAGGCGGTTAAATTTTTCGACGATTCCACGGCTTTTGGCGTCACTGGAAGAGCATACAAAGGTTGAAGGCCTTATACGCTCACGCGGCAGTGTGGATCTGGCGGCGCTGAAGGCATTGTCTACGGATGAAGACGTTATAACACTGGCCGATCATAAAGACGCTGTATCAAGGCTTTGGAATATATGCCAAATTCCGGACTTTCGTAAACTTTCGCCAGGCGACCATAATAGCCTTCTCAAGAGAATTTTCGTCAATATTATGGGCCCTAGCGGCACCATTCCCCATGACTGGGTCGCGGCTCAAGTTAAGCGTCTTGACAATATGGACGGTGATATAGATACCTTGGCCGGTCGGATTGCCAGTATTCGGACGTGGACCTATGTTTCACACCGAAAAGATTGGTTAACTGATGCGGCCCACTGGGCTCATGTAACCCGCAGTGTTGAAAACCGATTGTCAGACGCGCTGCACGAAAAATTAACCCAGAGATTTGTGGATCGCCGCACGGCGGTCCTCATGCGCTCGCTCAGGCAAAGGGACGCACTCCGCGTGAGCATCGATAGCGAAACAAATACCGTTTCTGTCGAAGGACATGAAATTGGCGAACTGAACGGCTTTTCTTTCAAAGTGGACCCAGCAAGTGCGGGCGACGAAGCCAAAACCCTTCAAGCAGCGGCTAATCAAGGCCTCCAAATTGAACTGACCCGCCGGGCAAAGATATTTGCCAATGTAGGCGCAAAAACGCTGGAATTTGATTTCAGAGAGGGCCTTGATAAGCCTATTCTCGTTTGGGAAGGCGCCCCTATTGCAACCGTTCATGATAGCGGAGCGCTGTTTGCGCCTCGGATTAAGCTGTTGGCCAACACACTATTGACCGGCGATATGGCCGATTTGGTGCGCGACAAAACCCAAGAATGGCTTGATGGTCGTATCACTGAGCGCATGGAACCCCTAGTGAAACTTGCGCAAGAGCTGAACGGTGAAATCGAAGCCCCCGAGGGTGCGGTGCCACTTTCTGGTTTGGCGCGCGGTGTTGCTTACCGGCTTTTAGAACATTACGGTGTGATGGGCCGTGCGGAAGTGGACGCTGATTTACGGCAACTTGACCAAGAAGCCCGTAAAGGTCTGCGCCGTTTTGGCATCAGGATTGGCGCCTCTAGCCTTTATATGCCGTTTGTCATGAAACCCCATGCGACCGAACTTAGGTTGGCGATGTGGGCGATGGCGGGTAAAATTGAAGGCCTGCCGAAAATCCCAACACCGGGCATGGTGTGGGTTGATATTCAAGAAGACGCCCCGGACAACTTCTATGAATTGGCGGGCTTTAAACCATGCGGCAAAAAAGCTGTTCGCATGGATATGTTAGAGCGCCTCGCAGATGCTGTGCGTCCTTTGGGGTCTGGACGTGACTTTTTTGAGGTCACGCCTGAGACGATGGGGCTTGTTGGCTTGTCCGGCGAAGATTTTGCCTCTGTGATGAGAACAATTGGCTATAAGCATGAAGTGCGTAAGATTGCACCGGTAAGGCCGGAACAATCTGATAAGGCTGGAAAAACAGGCACTGACGAAGCTGTGGAAGAGGCGGCGGGACAAAAACCTCAGCACACAGCGCCGGTTGAAGCTGTACCAGAAGTACAGGCGAATGAAGAAACTCCCAGTGAAGTAGTATCCACCCCAGAGGCATCAACTTCAGAGGTTATTACCGAAGACAATCCCGCAGATGATGCGCTGACAGCAGATGCAGCTTTAGCGGATGCCCTCGCAGCAGAAGCTGGTGCTATTGATCCTTCCGACCTGTCCGTTACCACTAAAATAGAAGGCGACGCGACAAAGGATGACGAGCTGGTCGAACGGTATTTCTTTGCATGGGCGCCCAAGCACAAGGCGCGCGCGCATGGACGCAAGCCCCATGCGGATAAGCAAGCAGATAAAAACGGCGAAGATCGCAGCAGGGGAAAACTCGGTGATCGCTCTAAGCGTACCTTCAGCAGTAAGGCGGGAGAACGCCCGAAAGGCGCTCATGCTAAAGGAGATAGAAGCCGGAACGCACAGCCGAACCGCGGCGCAAAGGGGGCGAGGCCACCGCGGCGTGAAAAGCAAGCGGACCCAGATTCGCCTTTTGCAGCGCTTGCAGGGTTGAAGGCGTCGCTTGAGAAGAAAAAATAAAGCAGGCACACCGCTTTATGAAATATGAAGAAACAGGTGACAAAATTAGGCTGGATAAATGGCTCTGGCACGCCCGTTTTTTTAAAACCCGGTCATTGGCAGCTAAAATATGCAGGGGGGGTAAGGTCCGTATCAATGGCGATCACAGCGTGAAAGCGGCGTCATTGATCAAGCCCGGTGATGTGCTGACATTTAGCCAAGCCAACGATATCAGGGTGATCAAGATGCTTGCGCCCGGCGAACGTCGCGGACCCGCAGTAGAGGCGCAAGGTCTGTATGAGGACCTTAGTCCTGTTATTCTCAAGACTGACAAAACCAGTGTGCAGCACGTGGTGGGAGGTCGGGATGCAGGCTCTGGGCGCCCGACAAAAGCAGACCGACGAGCCACAGATAAACTTAAAAGTTGGGATTGATTATAAATCCTGTGACAAAATCGTTGCCGAGCCGCAAACTTTTGGGCATAAATCCTTAGATCGAAAACCTTAAGCGGTTTTTTGCGAATTTTTAGGAGAATCCTGTGACCTACATCGTCACCGAGGCCTGCATCAAATGTAAATATATGGACTGCGTAGAAGTTTGCCCTGTGGACTGCTTCTATGAGGGCGAGAATATGTTGGTGATCAACCCCAACGAATGCATTGATTGCGGCGTTTGCGAACCTGAATGCCCTGCTGAAGCAATTCTTCCCGATACGGAAGACGGGCTTGAGAAGATGTTGGAGATCAATACCAAATATTCTGAGGAATGGCCAAATATTACGGTGCGCCGTGATCCGCCGGCGGATGCAGATGAATGGCAAGGTAAAGACGGCAAAATGGAATTTTTCTCTGAAAAGCCAGGTGAAGGTGATTAAGCTAAAATTCTAAGACAAAACCATGCTGATGGTATAGAAAAACCGGGCTCTCGCAGCTCGGTTTTTCTATGTCTGACTTATAGTGCTTCCAACCATAATTCCTCTTTTGTGATCACCCCCATTTATGATCACAACGAGAGCGACTGCGCCCGGCCAGCTTTGCGTGGACGTCTACACGGTGTTTGGGCGCCATTTCAGTAAAACTCAGTTGGAAAGACCTTAGTCTTGCCCTGAAGCGATCTTTGGGCATGTGATACTGTTCAAATCTGTCCAAAAAGATATAGAATATGGCTCTCACAGTGCGTTTTTCGGTATAATTTCACCATTAGTTTACCGCAAGGGCTACAAAAACCCTTAAAAATATGTTACAAGTGACCTTGAGAGACGCATTTATCCTTGAATGGGATGGATTAAATGTGGGTGGCTGGCACCACCAAAATATTAATCGGCGCCATCAAAATTAAATTGACGGCACGTCCAGCAGGGCGGTGCTCTGGTTTTTTTTGGCGATTTGTCGGGAATTGGTCCTTCGGGATAATTTCCAGGGGTTTCCGCGGCCAATCTTCAAATTGGTTGCGTTTGAAACCTGTTGTGGCCTCAAGGTTTAACATGTAGGTCGCATGTTAGTGAGAAGGATAAAATATCAATATGGCTAAATCATCTAAAAAAGCATTTTCAATCGGCGATTATGTTGTTTACCCAAAGCACGGCGTTGGCAAAATTACCGAGATGGAAAGCCAAGAGATATCAGGCATGATGCTTGAACTTTATGTGGTGCGATTTGAAAAAGAACGCATGACTTTGCGCGTTCCAACCAATAAAGCCGAAGTAAGCGGTATGCGCCGCCTGTCCTCAGACGCAACTCTGAAAGAGGCCTTCACCACCTTGAAAGGCAAAGCCCGGATTAAGCGCACCATGTGGTCGCGTCGCGCACAGGAATATGAAGCCAAAATTAATTCTGGTGATTTGGTATCTATTGCTGAAGTTGTTCGTGATTTGCACCGGGGTGCAGATCAGCCTGAACAATCCTATAGCGAGCGCCAGATTTATGAAAATGCGCTTGGACGTTTGGCAAGGGAGCTAGCAGCTGTCGAGGATATCGACGAAGAAGCTGCAATTGTTAAGCTCGAAAGTGAGCTTGTCGCATAAGCAATTTACGTTGCTGTGCTTGAAAAACCCGCCTCGATGTATCGGAGCGGGTTTTTTCATGCGCGAGTCGCAGAGAAATAAACTTTCCTTACTTTGTTCGCTTAAGTGCAGAGATTGATGCGGGTCTTTTTGATTGTCAGAATTGGCTTTGAGGGGGCTTTATGAATGGCTGCGCCATTTTTTTACCATAAGATAAAAAAAATGCTGCAATTCCGGTCAAAATAGGCATAATGCACTGAATTAATCGAATACATTAATTGCTGCCATGGGAAGGGAAGCCCGGCACTTTAGGGAATTTTATCCATAAGGTGGGATGGCAGCACATTGATAACGCGGCAAAGACACAATTTATTCAGCCAAAAGGGAGGGTGTTTTGGCAAGAGGCAATTGGGCGACAGTAGAAGATAGAAAGCTTATTCGCTTTGCGATGAAGGCTCCTATGCTGGAACGCGGGGAAGAAGCCGAGCTTGCTATAAGCTGGCAACAAGACCGAGATGAACACGCACTGAAAAAGTTAACCGAATCGCACCTTAGGCTTGCCATTTCATCAGCGAGCAAATATCGCCACTATGGCCTTCCGGCAGCAGATCTTATTCAAGAAGGCACGGTTGGCTTGATGGAAGCCGCTTACCGGTTTGAAATTTCCCGCGAAGTTCGTTTTTCTACCTATGCTAACTGGTGGGTCCGTGCAGCGGTGCAGGATTATGTCCTTAGAAATTGGTCGATTGTGCGCACCGGAACAACATCGGCTCATAAATCCCTATTTTTCAATCTCAAACGCTTGAAGGCTCGTATGGGCGTTGACCCAGACCGGCCCCTTTCTTTCACGGCTCGTAATCAGATTGCTGATGAAATGGGTGTTAAACTGAGAGATGTGGAGGCGATGGAAGGTCGTATGACCGCTAATGATCGTTCTTTGAACGCCCCTGTTGCTGACGAATCTGTTCAAGAGTGGCAAGATTTATTGGTATCAGATGCGCCTGCGCCAGAAGCGCTTTATATGGATAGTCATGACAGCACTAAAAAAGCTCAGTTGATCGAAAAAGCAATGGAAAACCTTACTGAGCGTGAAACCTTCATTATCCGCGAGCGTCAACTAAGGGAAGACGGCGTTACTTTGGCGGTTCTTGGGGGGCAGTTGGGTATTTCCAAAGAACGCGTGCGTCAGTTGGAGGCACAGGCACTTGGTAAATTAAAGCAGGCTTTGATCCGGCGGGTTGGGGATCCGGTTTTGGCGGGGCTCGCTGACGGATAAATGAACAGAGGGCATAAATACCCTTATTCTATTTGGTCTGAATGGGCGGTATGATAATCAACTGAGCGGCATCCTCTAAAATAATTTTTGGACCGCCTGCCCATTCCACCCAGCCCCTTACTTCGATGGTTTTGCCTTCTAAGCCAAAGCTCTGGTTTTCTGTTTCAGTGAATTGGCGGTATAGGCGTTTGGGGATTTGCACAGTAAAATCTGTCGCCCAATCTTTGCCAAAGTTTAAATAGGTGCCGCTGCGGCTCCTCTTCTCGGACAAAACCTTTCCAATGATGATTTGAAACCAGCCAGGTTGCAGCTTGTCGCTATTTGCGTGAACAGGGGATAGGCCACCGATCGCCCAAAGGCCCTTATGGCTTTCCCGTGCGTTTTTCTCGGCGCCGCGTAAGGGGTCTGCTGCGACAGGGCGCAAGGTGTGCGGCATGAAATAGACATGCCCACCCTCAACAAGGGCATGTTGCAGCCATAAGCCGCTCGTGGTTTGCACATGGGCAACTTGCGCCCCAAGTGCTGTGGTTTTTTTCCGAGCGCAAAAAAAGTATAGATCGGTATTTTCTACTACTGCTGCGAGCGCTAATTTGGATTTTTTAGCATATGGCCAACTTCTGTAAGGCGCGCCGGGGGGCCAATATTCCGGCGCTTTGACTTCAGCCAGCAAGATGGTTTTTCCATTCATTAGCTGGAATTTATCACCAGATATGACCTTTTTCACTCGTCCTGAGCCGCATGCTTTTAAGCGTTTAGGCAAGAGCTCAGAAGCAGTTATTGGCCCGGCAAAACTGGTGGCTGGCGTACTGCCAACCAACCATAGTATTGCCCCCAATAAGACCACTGTTTTGATCATTGGTCTACTAGTGCAGATATTGCGCGCCGGGTAAAGGTCTTAGCGTCTATCCAAGTTTGTCTAACGGCACGCCGCAGCTAACGCCAATACCTTCCATCGCGGCCTCTAGCGGCACATCTAACGCACTGGCTACGGTGCTGGTATAGCGCATCAGGGCAACAGCCGCGACCACCTCAACAATCTCTGCGTCCGTCCATCCGGCGGCGCGCATGGCATCCGTCATGGCATCTGTTACACCAGCAGGTCGGCGAGCAACCTGACGGGCAAAATCAACGGCCGCATTGTCTTTGTCGCTTAGGCGCGGTGAATGTGATCCACTAATCACTTCGACACATTCTGCCTGTGACCACTGTTTACCCAACAGCGCCATCATGTGTGCGGCTGTGCAATATTCGCATTCAACTTCGTGCGCAGTAACGGCAAAAAACACCCGCTTTAATTCTTCCCGGATATTACCTTCACTTGCTGTCATTAGGCTGAGCGTCCAAAGGGCATCAGTTGTTTCAGGCAGGTGTGCAAGGCCTTTCTGGAGGCCGGGCACCATATGATAATAAGCTTTCACGCGTTCAAAAACTTCTTGAGTACGTCCGGTTGCCTTGTCTGGGTCTATTAGTTTTACACGGGCCATGAGTTTGCTCTTTCTTTCGAGGTTAATAGAGGATTATGTGATTTCAACAGGGAGGGACGTATCCAGACCCCATTCCATCCATGATGCATCATAAAGTGCGGTTTTTTCATGCCCCATCAGAGCTAGAATAAAGAGGCTGAAGGAGGCAAATATGCCACCGCCACAATATGTAATAACCGGCTGTTCTGGTGCAATTTCTGCGCTTTCCCATAAAGTTTTCAGTTCAGAAAACGGTAATATGCGCAAGGATTTTGGATCCAGATTAGCTTCAGCCGGAATATTGTGGGCACTGGGGATATGGCCTTTTCGGTGTCGAGGATAAAGCCCCATCTGGCCTTGGTAAAAAGGCACAGGCAAAGCGTCTAGGATACGGGTTTTTCCATCTGAAATTGCAGCGAGAACGTCCTGTTTTTCGACGCGTAGATCAGGATTTATACTGGCTATATAGGGGGGTGTTTGGGCCACTTTTTTGGGCTTGGTGCTTAAATCTTTTCGCGTTTGAAAATCTTCTGGGGCGGCCTCAGAGCCGGTCCCTGCCAAGGCATAGCCCGCCGCCCGCCACGCGGTAAGGCCGCCGTTCAGCATCTTCACATTTTTATGGCCATAATATCTAAGCGCCCACCAAAGCCGCGCAGCCCACACTCCGCCTCTTTCATCGTAAATCACAATGGTGGTGTCGTTGCACACACCGAGCTTGGTCATCAGCGCCTCAAAGGCGTCTTTATTAATAATGCTGGTCGGTTGATCAGGATCTGTAAGGTCATTATATAAATCAACAAATTGTGCACCGGGGATGTGGGCCTTCTGATAACCATCTAACCCATGCACCTCTTCTAGCCGACCCTCTGAATTGAGACGAACATCAAAGCGCGCATCAAGGATACAAAGTGTGTCACAGTCCAAGTTGGCAAAGAGCCAATCAGGTTCTGCTAGATAGTATCCACCGGGATAGGGTTGGGTCATGATGCGTTTCCCTTATTACTGACATAGGCGAAAATCATATCCACCATGGGGGTGATATGGTCTGCTCTGTTAATTTCATCCGGTTGGCTTTGCCACTGCAATATCAGCCCATCATGCAGCGCCAGCATCATCCTTGCTGCCATAAGGCAATCAAGATCAGGGCGCACATCGCCGCGCTTTTTGGCTTGTTCAAGGAAATCCGTCAGTAGCGATGTACAGTGGCGAAAAATAGATGCGGTTGCGCTTCGGTCCCAGTCGCTGCGGCCGGCCAGTGCAAAAAATTCGGTCGACAAGGCTGATCCGCATACGCCATTTTGGTGGAGTGCCCACGCACTTTCGGTAATTTCGCGGATGGCATCATATAGAGGCATGTCTGCATGAATACGCGCCGCCGTTGCTGCTGATCTCTGCTCTATATAATCAAGTTGAATGTCTCGAAACAAGGCTTGCTTGGTTTCAAAGTGTACATAAAGCGCACCTCTAGCAACACCTGCAGCTTTGGCGATTTGGGCAACACTGGCCGCTTCATATCCATGTTTTGCGAAAACGCCTTTTGCTGCCTCTAGGAGGCGAGCGCGTGTTTGGGCCTTTTGCTGTTGCCGCTTATTATTGCGCGCGGGCTCTGGCATCGGGGGTGATGTTAGCGTTGATCTTGATGCAGAGAGCTTATTCATATACTGATTTTCAAGTTTATTATGGATGAACAACTGTTCAGTGAACGTTTATTCATTAAAATGAATATAAAGTCAAGCTTCGAGGAAGTTTGAAGCTCCTTAATTTGGGTCCTTAGGCTGCAAGCGAGGCCTATGGCTTCATCTGTTCAAAGCAAAAGGACGCTTGTTTGTCACTTTGTGGGTTTGGGTGAAGGCCCCAGTGTTCAGCCCGTTGACGCAGAGCCGTAATCCCGCTATAGCGAGGCGGCTTTTCAAGCCTATATTCTAAGCTTGGGTCCCGTAGCTCAGTCGGATAGAGCACCAGATTCCTAATCTGGGGGCCGGTGGTTCGAATCCACCCGGGATCACCATATTTTTCAAACATCTAAGACATGTTACGGTCTGATATAGTCATGCGCCCTCAGAGGCTCATGCCTCTTTGGGGTTTTGGGTGCAACCATCTATAAAATTTGGACACCCAAATTGTTCACAGATCACTTTTTGTCCTGCCCTTGCTATATGAAGCAGAGCCCCTGCAACGTCATGATTTTTTCTCTAAGTGCAACAAGGGCGTCAGCTACGCTATGTTAAAGGGTATAGCGTGCATATTAAAACTCCAGCATGATATCCGCGTTAGCCGTATTGGTACTTATGCCGTGGTGGAAAAGATAAAGATTGGAGGTGTCTTTGCGGGGGGACCGTCCTGTGTTTAGAGTTGCAAGGGGCATCTCAAAAGCTTTGGCCGCGAGAAGAAGTTTGATGGTGATGTGGACTCGACAAAATTTGCTGTGTGTATTTTTAAGCCTCGCTGTTTTTGTCTCAAATCCTGTGGTGGGGGGGCAAATACCAGCGCCAGCTTTATTAAAAAATAGCAAATATTCAGAATCATGGGATCAACAATTTCTCTTTGAAAACAATACTGTCATCTCTAGCCAGTTTTTGATCGTCAACATGCCGTTTAGTAAGTTTCACGGTATGATGGTCGCCACAGTGAAGGAACCACAGAAATCAACCGTAGTTATTAAAAATGGTCGGCGGCGTAGTGGGTGGAATTTCTCAGGTGAAGACCAAAAACTAACGATTTTTCAACATGAATTGTCTGCCTCCACGCCCGGCTTTTTAATGCAGTTACATAATACCGCCGCTGAAGTTGATCTGTTATTTACAACACCCGCGCAAGCGATACCGTTAGTAGATGCTGGCGGTAAGCTCGGCCTACCGCAAATAACTTTATATGCCCCGCCTGCACGCGCTTATGCGCGCTGGAGGGCCGGACCAGAAATTGGTGGGCTAGGGCCTGAAGGAGAATGGAGCACTATTGGGCACGGTTTTGGCTATGGCTTACATACCGTGCATACGAAACCAATGAATGCCACGATCAAGCGCTGGCGCCGCTTCACCGGGGATCGGACCTCTGATGGCTATTGGCCCCTTTTTCATGTGATTGAAACACCGGGAGGAGACAGAAAAATCATAATGATTTTGACCACACCCCTTGGTGTATCCACGCGCTTTGATGTAACAGACTTCACAGCCTCTGAGGGCGATAAAAACTGGCGGATTAAAGCACATGCTGGTGAAAATCAGCTGACAGGCACCATCACATTAAGTCATCAGCTTGAGCGATTTAGGTTGAAGGATCAATTAAATGGTCTTGAAAAATTAGCGGCGGGCTCTTTGGCTGATATTAGCCGCACACACTATGAGGCTACTTATAGGTTTTCTCTGACAAAAAAGGGTGTCACGAAGCTCTTTGAAGGTCGGGCCATGGCTGAAGATATCCAGATGGGTGCGGTCAAGGCTAAACGTAGGCGCGCACGCAGATAAGGGATGACCCAGCCTTGCTAAGGCGTGTAATGGGCTCGCTTGCTTCGTGAAAAAGGATAGCCGCTTTCAGGAAAAATACTTTCGTTAAAATTGACGTTCTATGAAAATGCCGAAGGTTCTTGGTTGGGGCGGAGTTATCTGGCGCCGTTGTCTGAAGCTAAAGCCATTGCCAAAAGCGAAGGTGTTTGCTTGAGAATCTGTTAAATTTTTAGCATAAAGGCCGAGCTTCCAATCTTGGGCTATGAATTGAATTTTGGCGTTTAAAATGCCGTAATCTCCCATTGGGGCTGACGTGGCTTCGCTAAAGCTAAGCTTGGATTTTCCAATATAGCGATAATCAACGGATGCGGTTGCTGTCCAATTGGTGCTCAGATTAAACTGATAGAGCGCTGCAATACTGGCGGTGTTTTCAGGGATCGTCGGTAAGCGGTCCCCAGCTTTTACCTGTAAAAAAACATTGTCGTCGGACAGTTTGCTTTCGTTCCAAAAGAAAGATCCTCGAAGTTCTAGGTTTTGCAAGGGCCGTGCAAAAAATTCGATTTCGTAGCCAAGGCTTCGCGCTTCTCCAATGTTTGTTACAAATGGCAGTCCGGAGGCTCCAATTTGGTCAGACTGAATATTAGACCACTGAACGTAAAAAGCGGAAATATTGAAAGATAAATCGCGGTTCAACCAATAGGACTTTAAGCCAATTTCATAATTTACTAAATTGTCGGATTGGAAAGCGCGGCTGTTAAATTTATCTCGGATATCTTCATCGGGTTCAGCGGCTGCAAGCGCTTCTAGTGGAGTATTTATATTGATACCACCAACCCGGTACCCAACGGAAATTTGCGCGTAATTTTGAATGTCTTTGGACCATTCATACCGCACTGCAATTTTAGGTATCACTTTGTTGGTCAGTCGTTTTTTGATAATATTTTGTTCATCAACGCCAGACACAAAACGAGATCTATACTCTAGCTTTAAACTATTGCGTGAGTATCTAAGCCCGCCTGTAAAACTGAGTTTTTTTGTTGTCTGGTAAACCATTTCTCCAAAGAAAGCTGTATCTTGCGTTGTTTCTTTTCTTCTATCAGCCAGAAAAACATTTATCTCAGGTGTGTCAGATCCAAATGCCAAAAGGGAGCGAGTGCTCTGTTTCCTATGCAGAAAATATAGCCCAAATAGCCACTGAATCCGCGGCCCCAGTTTTCCGTGCAAGCGGGTCTCTTGGCTGAAGGTAAGAATATCGTCGTGTGTGAAATATGCCCGAACATTTTTGCCGAGGGGAGACTTTGTAAGCATTTCATCAGCCAGCTCGGATAAGCCACTGTCGAATAAGATAAGATCAGAATTACCGTCGAGGGTGTCGAGGAAAGCCTGCCCACTAGAAGCATCTGATGTTTCTTTAAGGGACCGTTTTACAAGGGCCGTGGCGCTGGTCAACTTCATAGACCCAAGCTTCCCCTTTAACGTTAAACCTGCTTGCAGAAATGTATCGTCGTAGGGTTCTTGTATTTGTAGGTTGCGCTTATTGCGGCCTTGGTCTTCAAAATAATATTGAGAATCGTCATAGCGAATTGATTGGTATGTTCCTGTTGCGTCTAGTGTCCAATTTGGACTAAGGCGCCACCGAAGAGCGGGGCGTATGCCGTAAATCTCCAATTTGTTGACGTTAGAAATCTTTTGCAGGGTATCGTCTATATAACCGTCGCGCATGTCGGCATAGGCTGAGATACGAAACCCGAGGGAGTTTGCTATGATGGGCGCGTTAAATACCGCATCTAAAATGGAATTCGGCCCGCCGCCCTCTGTGTAGGACGCACCAAGCCGGACCGCACCGCTGTGCTCTTTAAGGTTCGGTTTTTTGGAAATTATTCTGTAAAGGCCACCCAATGAGCCAGAACCATATAATGTACCTTGTGGACCCCGAACCAATTCAACACGTTCGACATCAAAAAGGCGTATATCAGGGTTGGTGTCGTTAAAATTGATGGGTGTTTCATCAATATAGACCCCGACCATAGACTGTGTTCTATCAGAAAACGGACCATCGGAAAGCCCGCGTAAAAATATTTTATTACGCCCTGGCCCCAGATTGGTTGTGGAAACACCAGCTAAATACGGCGCCAAGGATTGTAGATCAAAAGCGTCGAGGTCTTCGAGGGTTAGTGCGGAAACACCAGAGACACTAATTGGCAGTGCAAAGTTTGTTTCTGGTCGCTTTGTAGCTGTGATGGTGAGATTTTCGATAATATCGGGGCGTTTTGTAAGTTTGTCTGTTTTGGGGGAGGCTGGGCTTTCTTGCGGCTGATATATTTGAACGCTGTTTGGTCCGACAAACCTATACATTAGGCCTGTTCCTGCAAGAATTGCCCGCAGAGAGGCTTCTTTTGAGATATGGTTCTGTGTCCCTCTTGAGGGAATAGTTTTTAAATCAAGACCTGAAAAATCAATTGATATTTGCGCGACTTCAGCAAAATCGAGCAGGGCTTTTTCAAGAGGCTGTGCCTGTATTTCAAAGAAGGGTGCTTGCGTAGAAAATGCGCTTGGTGCCATGCCCAACACGGCCACAGATAATATACCCCAAAATAATTTGGCTCTGAGAAAAAATGGCACGGATTAACTCTCTTACTTGGTATCAAGTAAAATCGATGAACCAGTAACATGGATATTCAGCGAAAGAAATTGCGCGAGCTGTTTGCTCATTGTTTCAGAATTAGAAACAACCAACGCGCCAGAAAAATTTCTGGTTTTAAGGCTGGCATCACCGAGAGTTATTTGGGTCGCTGGAAATAGTTGATCAATCGAGGCGACCACTTTGTCAAGGGGCGCATCTTTGAACACCAGAACACCCTCTTTCCACGCACCAATAGTGCGAGGGTCTACCGCATTTAATATTGGGTCAGGGTTTGCGGTTTGGAATTCAACCGTGATACCCGGTTCAAGAAGAATTGGGGCAGATTTTTTAATTTCCGAAGCCCGCATAGCCACAGATACAAGGCCTTTATTAACGGCAACGCGTTCAAGGCCAGCAAGATTAACAACCTCAAAGCGCGTACCGACAACCCTTACCTGATGATCACTAAAGTTAACATAAAAGGGCTTTGAATTATCCGAGACAACATCGAAAAAAGCCCGTCCTTTTGGTAGGTCAACAATGCGGGCACCATCTTTGATTGTGAAGGTCATTTCTGACCCCATAAACATGGAAACACGTGATCCATCGGCCAGTTTCACTGTCTCAATGCGGTCGGTGTTTGCCCTAAAATAATGTGGTGTTGACGGATTATCATAAAGAGCGGTGTTTGGAAGAATGGCGATAAAAGCCATCGCAGCCACTGCTGCTGCCGTGATCGCATATTGTGGCCATGTCAATTGACTGAAAATAGTACGCCAGCCTTTATGACCATGCGTTTTTGGACTTTCCGAGTTGAAGACATCAGAAAACATAGTGCGGGCTGCAGCTTCAAAAATAGAGGCAGATTTCACCGTCTCGGCAACCTGTTCATAAGCGAGAAGGTGGGTGGGATCTTCAAGCAACCAATCTGCATGCTGTTGAATGTCACGATCAGTTGCCTCCGCGCCGTGGATGCGCAGATACCATGCAGACGCGCGGTCTAACATTATAGAAGTGCCGTGGTTTAAATCTATTTTTGACATAATTATTATCTCACCGACCTACTATATAATACGGAGACACATTAAACGTACCTCCATATCCGACAGCCTGTTAGGGCCTTTTTATTTTTGCTAAGGCTTTTATCGCCCGTATCATATGTTTTTCAATTGTGCTTTGGGGGATGTTTGTTCGGACTGAAACTTCGGCGTGTGTTAAGCCTTCAAATCTATGCAATAGGAAAATCCTTTGTGTTTTTTCAGGCATAGTATTTAACACGTCGATAGCCACACGAACTTGCTGTTTTGCAGATAATATACGGGCGGGATCAACGCTCTCGGTAGACGATAGTTCGACATCGGCCCCCGCAGTGTATAGTTTAGCCCAAGCATCCTCTCTGGATACCCTCGCGTTTTTTTCACGAAACCTGTCTATTATTAAATTAGTTGCTATTCGCACCAAAAGGGCTTCGGGTGCAGAGACCTCTTGCTCACTATATTTCTTTTGAAAACGCATGAAAGCTTCTTGGACAATATCCTCGGCTTCGCCTTGATCTTTTATGCGCGAAAGAGCAAAGCGTATCAGAGAGGGCCGCTGCAAACGAAAGAGGTCCTCAATAGAGCGCTTTAGGGTGTGTGAGCGGTCTTTGTTCAAGTCTATAACTTTCGCCGAATCAAGCATGGCGTGAGCTTAACGAAAAGAACGGCATTAAAATACCCCACGTTTTCCTGAATAGCATTTTTTGTTGGAGGTGTTGAATTGCCATGTCCGTTGTTCAGACAGTGTAAGATAACATCATTGGAGTGAACACCATGACAACAACAGAAAAATCCATAAAAGTAGCGATTATTGGCCTTGGAAATTGCGCTAGTTCGTTAATTCAGGGCATCTACTATTATGGTGACGATGCAAACGGTGAAGCCTCAGGCTTAATGCATGCAGAGTTGGGCGGATATAAACCTTCTGATATTCAAATTGTGGCAGCTTATGACATTGATACGCGTAAGGTCGGCAAAGATGTGTCGGAAGCCTTGTTTGTAGCACCAAATTGCACAGCCGTTTTTCAATCCGATGTGCCTTTTCAGGATGTGACTGTGAAGATGGGTAATATTCTTGATGGATATTCGGACCATATGGAAGGCTACCCTGATGGGCGGCGGTTTATGCCAAGTGATGCTGTTCAGTCCAGCAAAGAAGATGTTGTACGCCACCTGCAAGATACGGGCGTTGATGTTATGATGAATTATTTGCCTGTCGGTAGCCAAAAGGCCACCGAGTTTTATGCGGAATGTGCGCTTGAAGCGGGTGTTGCTTTTGTAAACAACATCCCTGTTTTCATCGCAAGCAACCCTGAATGGGCGGATAGGTTTGAAAAAGCAGGCCTGCCGGTTATTGGGGACGATATTAAAGCCCAACTTGGTGCGACAATTGTACACCGTGTTTTGACAGACCTCTTTGCCAAGCGCGGCGTTGCGATGGACCGGACTTATCAGTTGAACACTGGCGGTAACACTGATTTTCTCAATATGAAAAATCAAAACCGGTTGGAATCGAAAAAAGAAAGCAAGACCGAAGCTGTACAGTCTGTCGCCGCAAGCCGCATTGACGATGAAAATATTCATGTTGGGCCAAGTGATTATGTGGCTTGGCAAAATGATAATAAGGTGTGCTTCCTGCGTATGGAAGGGCGGCTTTTTGGCGATGTGCCTATGAACCTAGAACTTCGTCTTTCTGTTGAAGATTCGCCAAATTCTGCGGGCGTAGCCATTGACACAATTCGCTGTGCCAAAGTTGCGTTGGACCGTGGACAGGCAGGCGCAATTGAAGGCCCGTCGGCATTCTTTTGCAAACACCCTCCAACACAACATACCGACGATGTTGCTCGCTTGATGACTGAAGCCTTCATTGAAGGTGGCCATGTCTCAACTGTTTCCATTTCCGCTGGTGATAAACAAGCCATAGCGGAAGCAGGCTAAACTTTTAGCCAAGACCCTTTTGTCAAAACCGCAGTGTAACTGAAATTAAATCGCTTCGGTTAATGACATTTGATTAAGGAAGCATAATGACACTACAGCTTGTAGGAGACGCGCAAGAGGAAGGCAAAGCCCATGAATATGGGCGGCCGACCTCAATAGAGGATGCGTCAAACCGCTATTTTATCCATCCTATTTCTGATTGGATTGTGGCTGTAGGCATCAAATTTAGCTTAAGCCCAAACTTTGTTTCTCTGTTGGGCTTGGGCTGCGGTGTGTTGTCTGGGTTTCTCTATTATCAGTTGCCGCAACCGGCATTTGTCTTTGGGGCTTTCTTGGCCATGCTTGGTTGGCATGTTCTAGACGGCGCGGATGGCCGGCTGGCGCGAGCCACTGGAAAGACAAGTGCTTTTGGGCGCATTATTGACGGCATCTGTGATCATTTAGTGTTTGGTGCGGTTTATATCGCACTTGCACTTCACCTGATTGAAACAGGCTACCCTGCCGGCGTTTGGTGGTTGGTGATTGGTGCGGGTATTTCTCACGGAATTCAAGCCGCCGCCTATGAAGAACGGCGGCAAAAATATCAGCGCCGTATGGACGGTATCGCCCGAGATCAAGTTCAAGAAAGCCTTTTGGTCGTGAACGGTAAGACGTCCAAGCTTGCTGGATTCTATGATAAAATGCAAAAACTGATGGGTGGTAGTCCCTCTGGGTTGGATACAAAGCTCGCGGCACTGAATACCACAAGTGATGGCAAACAGTTGGCGGCGTCTCTTGTTGCAAGGACAACCCCAATGGTGAAGGCGTGGGGCTTGTTGAATGCAAATAATCGAACCTTTTTGATCTTTGTCTTTGCCTTGATAGGGCAACCGGCTCTATTTTTTGCTTTTGAATTGCTGGTGCTGAATTTTGTGTTGTTTGTTTTGTTGGTGGCGGAACGGCAAATGGAAAAAATGTTGGCACTTGAGGCGAATATATCTCAAGTGCCCGGATAGGGTTCGATGGGAGCAACTAACGATATAAAAGACATCCTTCGCGGTGCTTTGGCTTCCCTGCTTGGGTTTGGCGGGCGTCTACTTGCCAGACTTTCCCTTATGGTCGTGGCTGGCCAACTTTACGGCGCAGTGTCGTTGGGGCTTTTAGGTCAAGTTGCAGCAATCACTGAAATATTGGCAGCAATTGCCGTCTTTGGTTTGAAACGAAGCCTTCTGGACATGTTAAGTGCTGATAATGCAGGGGGGGGCAGCGATAGCGATGCCCTGCGCCTTATAAAAGAGGCCCTTGTTTCTTCCCTGATTGTTGCAGCTTTGTTATCTGCCCTTTTTGGTATGTGTTGGCCGCTTCTTTTCCCAAATGATACGATGCCGCTTCTTTTGTATTTGGCGATCCCATGCATTGTAATTGCAGAGGTTGGCGGAACGGCGATACGCTATAAACGTGTGATCCGCTGGGAAGTGATTGCCCGAGGAATAATGGAACCTTGGGCATTTTTTATTGCGGCTCTTGTTTTTTACACACTCGGCTTTTCAAAAAGCGGATTGATTTCGGGATATGCTATCTCTGCTGCTGGGGCTGCCGTCGGCATAGCCATCGGATTGAACCGCGCTTTTGGGCTTCGAAAATTATTGGGTGCTAAAATACGACTAAGTGCTCTCTATCAAATCCCCATTAAAAGCTTGCCTGTCGGCATAACCGATATTGGTATCATGGGGTTTCGGCGCCTTGATATTTTAGTTTTATCTTTGGTAGCGGGTCATCAGGTAACGGGTATTTATTATATGGCACAGCAGATAGTGACTGTGCCGCACAAGGTGTATCAATTGTTTGAGCCAATGATGGCACCGGTTCTTGCCAAACTTCATCATCAATCAAAATCAAAAACTATTGGTGCGAAGTTGGCGGGATTTTGTCGTTGGGTTTTCACCATTCAGCTTGCAATCACCGTGCCTTTCATACTGTTTTCTGGTGAATTGATGGGGGTATTTGGCAGCCAATTCGCGGCAGGGGCTTTGGTTCTTGGCGCGCTCTTAATCGCTGAATTGCTTGATGGAAGCTTTGCTCTTACAGAAATTGCTCTTGTATTCGCCAAACCTAAGGTTCCCCCCAAACTAATATTAATGGCTTTGGCGATTGAGCTGGCGGCAATTTATGTTCTTGCAGCTCGTTGGGGGGCTGAAGGTGCGGCCATCGGATATTTGGTGGCGATGGCAAGCCTAGCTTGCGCGCGGCTGTTTATGCTTAAAAAACATCTTGGTATTTCAATCATCGGGCGGGCGTTTTTGGTGCCGATCTCTTTTGGAATTGTGATAGCGACAGCTTTAACGATTGTTCGCTCGTTCTGGCCCATGACAGAGGCCATTATGTTTGGTCCCGCCATCATTATTTCGATCGTTTTATTTATGGGGTCAGTGCGGCTTTTGGCGCTTACGTCAGATGACAAGCTGATTTTGCAACAGCTAAAAACAGCACAGCGTTAGCACCCCTTAAAACCATACGCCATTAGCGAATGTTAGAAACTGTATCTCGGTCATTGAGCCAGCGTGTCGCCATTTCGTGCATCTTTGGATCATCGACATCAATCCAAAAGGCGTCCTCAATATTGACACCGATAGCTTTTTTGTCGGCTGATAATATGCTCATGCCTCCGGATATGGAATAATCATCATTATTGCGCCCGCCTTTTTCAATCGCCTCAAAAAGGGCCGGCCCTGCAACAAAAATCCCGCAATCATAGGCATTATAGACAGGGAGGCTCTTGCCAATTCCCCTGATATGTTTGCCCCGCAAGCGCACTTTTGTCATCTTCAATGTCCACATAGGGATTGTCTAACCGTGTATCTACTGCCAAGCCAACCTCATCCTCTTTCAGCGTGGCTGCAAGAAGGCGCTTGTATAAAACAGGCTCTACAAGATGGTCACACATCGCAAGACAGAAAGGGCGCGTCAACAATACCGGAGCCGCCTTGAGAACAGAGAGCCCGTTAGGATACATAAAATCTGGATTATGGACGGTATTAATCTCCCATCCGCGCCGCGCACTTAGGCTTGCCAGAAAAGACGTCAAAATATCAGCGTGATAGCCCGTGACAACAGTTGCCCGCTTGAGGCCCGCATTGAAGGCGGCGCTGATGGCATGCTCAATCATGGGTATGCCGCCAAGCTCAACAAGTGGCTTTAGGTTACCTTTTGCCCGCAGGCGGGTGCCCATGCCTGCTGCTACTATCAGTAGGTCTTCGATCATTTATGTATGTCCTGTGTTGGGAATAAGTGGCTGCTTTTTTAGGCGCTTTCCGAAAATAGAAAGAAGGGCCGGTAGAAGGGTCCATGTCAAAATAAGGCATGTACTGAAGCCTATCAAGGCAAGCATACCCAAAGACCGAAGCCCGCCCATAGAGGCCATAACCAAACCACCAAACCCGAGCATTGTTGTTAATGTGGTGATGGATGCTGCTTGGCCAGTATGTTTCATTACAACGGCTAATGGATCAGATGTTTCTTGAAAGCGCTCATAAATATGAATTCCATTATCAACAGATATGCCGATCAGAGACGGCAAAATCACCATGTTAATGATGGAAAGCGGCAAGTTGAAAATGACCATTGCAGCAACGGTGATCACTAGACCAGCCATGGTGGGCAGCAAAATCACGGCAGCGGCGCTGAAAGATCGCACAAACAAGAGAACCAAAAGAATGGTGATACCGCTAACCAAAGCGACAGCCCTAAAGGCATCAGCTTTCATCAAAGCAAGCATTTCAACAAAAATAAAGCCTTCAGAGGCAGGGTGATAGACTTTTCCGTTTACGGTAAATTCTGCGGCATCGTTATAAAATTGCCGCGCCAAGTCAGCGTCGTCCATTGTTACCGAGTTGTATATATACATTAAATATCCGGGTTGATTTTCATCACCTAAATAAACCCTGCGCATAGCAGGGGGTAGGTCGGTTGTTTTCAATTCGTCAACATCCAAATATTTCACTTGCGCGCGAAGATCTTTTGGAAGGGGGCCGGCTTCTTCTACTTTTGTCCACATTCGCTGGATCACTTTGAGCCGCTCGGACTGCTCTGTTGGACTGGGTATAAAATTTCTAACACTTGTGATTTTGGCAATGGTCGGCGTTTTGGTATCAGACTTGGTATAGGCACTAAAATAGCGCTCAATGGCTTCCACTTCTTCCAGTGTATCAACAACCAGTACGGCACGGTCATGCCCGCCTTTGAAAATACCCTTGGATTGTTTGGTTGCCCACAAGTGCTCTGGTGATTGTGGCGCTTGAATATTTTTGAAGTTCTTTTCAAATTCTAAGTGTGGCGCAATCATGAAAGACAGGATCATGACGGGGGTAATCACCCCAAGTGTCATTCTGGGAAATCTGCTGCCAATCGACCAATCTCTGTCTCCGAAATATTTAGACAAATAAGCACCGAATCCCGACGGTTTTGTGGGTCTTCTGTGCCAGTTTATTTGCTTTTCAAAAACGGAAAGAAGTGCAGGAAAGACGCTGTACATGGCAATATAGATCAGCAAAACCCCACTTCCCGCGATGAAGCCAAATTCACGAAAGGCCCGAAATTCGGTAAACAGGAGTGCAAAAAACCCCACAGCTGTTGTCAACCCGGCAATAAGCGATGCTTTGCCAGTATGAGCCATGACAATGGCTAGCGCTTCTTCATGCGGGGTGCCTCTCGCACGCTCCTCTGAATAACGGCTAAAATTGTGGATGCCAAAATCAATACCCAGTCCAAAAAGAATGAGGGCCAAAAAGATGGTAATAAGGTTCAGGCCACCAATTACTATGGCTGTTAAGCCTATGGTCCAGACGATGCCAACAACAAGCGGCAGAACAATCAGCGGGACTGCAACAAACCGCCTATAATGAATAAGCAATAGCAGAATGATCAGCCCTACGCTGCTGCCTAGCCCGGTTACAACGTCATTAATAACCGCATCAAACTGGGCTACTTTGTTTCGTATCCGACCTGCAATACCAACCCGTAGACCGTCTTCGGGTGCATTTAAATCTAAGGCGTTAATGATGGCCGCCGCTTCGGAAATCATTGTTTTGGCTTCCCCTAAGCCTTCAAACCCAGGTTTGGGCCAGACAACGAGAGCTTGAGAATGTGCATCATCAGACACAAAGTGCCGTTTTGTCTCAATCGGGGCAAACAAGCGGTCTTTGTCAATTTGATCGTCTTTTTGGCTGTCAGCTTGGGGCGCCGTTTTATCTTTGCTCGCTTGATCTGGATGGCTGGAAACATGCTGCCCGCTGTCTATAAGGTTGATGTTTAGATCAATACCTGTGGACTGTTTGAAAGCGTTTACTGTTGCGGAAAGGATTTCTTCGTCTAAGACATGTTCAACTTTTTCAAGTTCAGGCACACTCAGCTGCAGCAGCCGGTGTTGTTCCAGCACAGAAATATCTTCAAAATACTGAACACTATCAACCCAAGGCAACCTTCTCATGAAGGCTTCAAGTAGAACAAGAGCCCCCTCTATCTTTTGTCGGTCAGTGCCTTTTATGATGATTTGGATTGATGCGAAACTACCGGCTTTTTCTTTCACGGCATTCAGGGTGTGCACGCTTTGTGCATTTTCTGGCATCAAGGCATCAAGACGTGTTGAAATCTTCAGCGTTTGCACGGACTGTAAAGCAAGCAAAAAAGCAACAAAGGCAACCATGAGTATCGGCCACCGCCTTCGCGAGCTAAACTTGCTAATTTCTATACTCCAAGCAGGTAACTGCACGCCGTCTCCGCATATTGGACTTACCGTCTGAAGTGATAACGGGGTGCCTTAAATGAACCCTCCAAGATAAATTACGAAAGTGCGTGCGTGGCTGTTTCTATCGTGGGGGAACTACAACTATAGCATACTTGAATTTTGGGATCTGAGGGTTTGTCTTTGCTTGAGGCGGCAGGAAGGCACAGGCAAACTTTTGTGCCTTTGCCTATATCACTGGATATTTTCAAGGCCCCGCCGCTGCGTTCGACCAAGCGTTTGCTCGCGGCCAAACCTAAACCCATTCCGTTCGTTGTGCGAGAAAAGCTGTCATCCACAATTTCAAACGGTTCTGTTATTCGCCCAAGATGCTTTGGCGAGATCCCGCGCCCACTATCAGCTACAGAAACAAAGGCCGCACCGTTGGCCTCGCCGACCTCAATGATTACCGCGTCTTTTGGGCCTGTGAATTTTGATGCATTATCCATAAGGTGTTTTAAGGCTTGCTCTATTTCGTGGGGGTCGCACAAGGCCGTCACGGGGGAAAGAGGTACATCCAATACCAGCATTTTCTGCTGGCTTTTTAAACTATTCACCCAGTCCTCTTTGATCACGGTTTCCCGGACAAAGCTGGTTAGGTCTGTTTCTTTTATATCTACGTCCGCGTCCCGGCTTGTAAGTTCCACAACGGCATTGATCTTACCAAGTAATTCTTGGGCTCCAGTTTGCACATATCCTATCCACTCTTTCTGTTCGGGGTCGTTTAAATGAGAGCTTAGGATTTGGCTAAACCCCAAAATATGATTAAGCGGTGTGCGCAGTTCGTGGTTCATATTTGCGATAAAATTGCTTTTGGCGCGTGCAGAGACCTCTGCTTTTTCCACCGCCTCCAAAAGCGCGGCTTCACTTTTGAGACGCAGTGTGATGTCTTCTGCAACGATCATTACCCTGAAACTAGAGGAGCGGCCGCTGACTAACGGAAAAAAATATGCAGAGTAAACAGCAGAGCCTTTTGGATTGGTCACGCCAATTTCACATGTGGAGGAAACACCTTTAGCGGCACTGCGGATAAGCGTTGAGACTTTTTCTTTGTCAGCCGCTGAAACTAGATTGAGAAAGCTGGCGCTTGGCGGGCCAGCCTTGCTTAAAAGCGATGCGGCGGTAACATTTTTGGAGTGTATGCGACCAATTTGATCTACTTCAAACACGGCCAAATGGCTAACCGCATCTAGGTTTTTATAGCGTTCACCCAAAACATGATTTTGGCTTTTCTCCCGATTTTGATCTCTGATAAGCGACCGCGCCGTTTTAATCGATAAAACCGCCACAGAAACCCCAAGCACCCCGGCGACGACCACTAAAACCCAGAACGCCCGAAGCGAACGCTGTGATTTCCTAAGCGCTTGTGCGGCGATATCTTTAGAATATATGTCACTTTGAACATGAAACACCGCAGCTCTTTTGCTGGCTAAATCGAACCATTTTTCTACACTTATGGAAGGCTGCTTTGTGTTTTTTAAATACTGTGAAATGCTGGTGCGAGCCATATCAAGCGCAGTCAGGTTTGGGTCGTTAGCAAGCGCATTTACGCGGGCCTTGGCCAGCGTGCTGGCAGTAGACATAAAGACATTCAAATAGGCTTTTTGCTTTGCAATAAGGCTTATGAAACGGTCATGAATTTCAGGGATGTTTGCTGTTTCTGTTAAAATCAACACACCAACAGCGCGCTCTTGCCCTGCTAATTCTTCTAATTCTAATAGGCTGGTATAGGCGTGAATATCCCCGGATAAATAAGACCCCAATCCAGCAGAATTTAGGGCTTTGACCCTATCCAAAAGATAGCGGATCGCACTGGAATAATAAAGCTCGGCCTCCTCGCTGCCTTGGGTTCCGCTTAGAATTCTTTCTCTGTAAGCCTCTAAGTTCGGTAAAAAACGGTCAGGGGAAAAGTCTGTGATTTGAAAAAAGTTGGATTGGCCCTGGGCTTTGTCACGTTCGACGGCTTTGGTAAAATCAGCCAAAGCTTGATCCGTTTTTTCCCGCTGGCGAGTAAGGCGTTGTGAAAACACAGCTTTGGCTGACGAGAGATACCCAATAGTTGCGCCGCGCTCTTTTTGCAAAGTCTGAATTAAATGGCTTAACGTAGGGGCGATACGCACTATTTCATAGACTTCAGTTATCGCTTTATACCGACTATAAGAGAGCCACATGCGTTCAGTGGCAAAACCAAAAAACAGCGCAAAAGATACGATAAATATACCGTATATTTTATGTTTATTGCGGATGTTTCGAGTGTTGAACTGCATTGTTAGAGCCTAATGAAATGCTTATGATTTTGGCGAAGTATCCAAACATTCGTCGTGTAAAGTCAGCCGTATTTTTTGGGCTAAATCGTCAGCGCTATATGGTTTGTGAAGAATATCTTGTGAAATTCTGGCGACATATTCTTCGGCGCTTTGAGGCTCATTTTGTGGTTCACATTGTGCGGCGCTATGCTCTGGGTCTAGCGCCGCACCCGCTTTGTTAAAGGCGGGCATATCAACATTGCGCAAATGATAGGCTGACGTTAAAACAATTTTTATATCAGGCCGCAGGGCTTTTGCGAGAATGGCCAGTTCAAAGCCGTCAATATTTCCTGGCATGCGAACATCGCTAAAAAGCAGATCAATATCCGTGTCACCGCCCAGTATTTTAAGGGCCGCCTTGGGGCCATCCGCCATTAAAATCTGGTATCCCATCAGCTCAAGGTGTGTGCTCGCTATTTCTAATAAAAACAGCTCATCATCAACAACCAAGATGGTAGGAGCATCCATATCTGGTGCGTTTGTTTGCGCGGCAATATTTGTTTCTGTTTTATTCACGGTTTTTTTACCTACACTAATGAAACTGTTTACGGCATACTCTAGGGGAACTGTTTGCTGCATGGGGGTGAGTATAAGGTGCCAGTGTTTCCCTAATGTGTTTTGGATTGTAAATTCTTGTAACCAAAATGAGACGCAAGGTGAATTTATGTTGCATAAAATATGCACCCTTCACAAAGCGTTCACTGGGAGGATCATTTCGTGGCGGCGCTTGCCCCTATCCTGATTGTTGATGATGACGCTGATATGCGCGATACTTTGCGCGCCTTGCTGGAAGCGGATGGCTTTAGTGTGCATGAGGCCTCAGGCAGCCATGAGATGCAGGAAAAATTATCACAGCATACATTTTCCCTTATATTGCTGGACCAAGTTCTGCCGGGCGGCGAAGACGGCATTTCAATTTTACGCAGACTTCGGCCAAGCCTTGATATTCCAGTGATTATGCTGACCGGAAAAGATGATGTTATTGATAAAATTGTCGGGCTAGAGGTTGGCGCGGATGATTATATTACAAAGCCTTTTCACGGCCGTGAGCTGACAGCCCGAATTAAAAATATTTTGCGCCGCCGCGTCGTGCCCGAGGCTAAATCAGAGAAGGCCAGCCCAGATACAAAAACCCTTACTTTCAATGGCTGGAAGCTTGATCAATTGGCGCGGAAATTACAGTCTCCGGACGGTAATTTTGTCCGCTTGACCAGCCATGAATATAGTATCCTAAATTTATTGGTTACGCGTGCAGGCCGAATTCTGTCTCGGGATCGCTTGTTGGATGAAATTTCGCCGGGAGCACAAGACTGGAGCCCCCTTGACCGTAGCCCGGATGTTTTAATCGCTAAATTGCGCAAAAAACTTGGTGACAACCCTAAAGATCCCGCGTTCATCCGAACTGTTCGTCAGGCGGGCTATATTTTCATTGCCCCAGTGGAACTGTAAAGCTCAGTGATTTCAAGTGGTTATGGGGTCTTAGGCCCGCGCCGCGAAACTGTAGGCATGTTTCTTTACAAATCAGAACATTTCTTCACCAAACAGACACAGACATAGCCTTTGCCGTACGATATTTTAAAGCCTTCCAAATCTCGTTTCGAAAGGCTTAATGATGGAGCAGCTTCTCAATAAATATAGCTTAAATAGACGTATCTTGGCGCTTGTGACCTTCCCTTTGCTGGTTGCTAGTGCTTTGGCGGTGAATTTAATCTTAGAAGCGAGCAACCGATCGAGCGAGATGGATAAAATCTCAAGCCTTGCTGAATTGGCTCCCTTTGCAAGTGGCCTTATTCACGAGCTTCAAAAAGAACGCGGGCGCTCTGCGGGGTTTCTAGCCGCCAGTACGGACCGCAAGCTTTTGTCCCAAATTAAAAAACAGCGCGCAGAAACGGACGAAACCCTTAGCAGCTGGAAACAGGCTCTAAAGGGTATGAAAACGGCCAGCCACTCTAAAGAATTTGCTGCTGTTCTTACCAAGGCAGAGACGGCGGCATCCACTCTTGCTGCTCTGCGCGCTGATGTTATGGGCGGCTCTATAGCTGTTAGCGAAATGGCCAGCCGTTATACAAATATTATCGCGCGGCATTTGGATATTATAAAAGGCATGGTCACATTAAGTTCTGACGCCGCAATTTCCCGTAAAATAACGGCGTTTGTCGGACTTTTGGAAGCCAAAGAGAGGGCGGGTCTGGAGCGCGCAATGGGCAATGCAGGATTTGCTGCGGGAAAATTTTCGCCACAAGTTTTCCAGCGTTTTGTCACATTGGTTGCACAGCAAGATGCCTTTCTTTCAGAGTTTCAGCACCATGCAACAGAGGCTGAGCGTGCTATTTATTCAAATGTCATGCGGGGGCCTTATATTAAGGATGTGAACAAAATGCGCGCGCATATATTTAAGACAAATGGCGCGATTGATCCTGATCTGTTTTCTTCGGCTGAATGGTTTTCTGCCATTACCGGGAAAATTGACCTGTTCAAGAAAATTGAAGACCAGTTAAGCGCGCAAATCCTCGCTGCTGCTGAAGGCGGAGCCTCGTCAGCATCCTTTGCTTTCTGGACAGTGATACTGGCGTCCTTGCTTGGCCTGCCGGTGCTTATATTTGCCTCTTATTCTGTCGCGGCCAGTATCGAACGCCCCTTAAGCCGCCTGCATGCAGTGATGGGCAAGCTTGTTGAGGGTGATCTGGAAACAACGGTTCCTCACACCTCTTACGGAAGTGAAATTGGCGCGATGGCCAAGGCAATCTCCTCTTTTAGAGAGGCCGCGATTGAACAGGTCCGTCTTGAGGCTCTCGCAGAAAAAGCGCGTGCGGAAAAAGAGGCGCGCGACAAGGAAGACGCAGAGCGTGCAATCGAAAGGCAGAAACGCGAGGCAGAGCGTGCCAAGCAGGCAGAAATACGCTCTAAGCGCCTTGGCGAGCTGATCGAATTATTTGATAATAGAGCCGGTGAAGCGCTTAAGATTATGGGCTCGACATCGGGGGAGCTGGAAAAAACAGCCCTCTCCATGAGCGACGTTGCAAGCCAAACGGAAAGCCAAAGCGGCACTGTTGTTTCTGCGTCAGACGAAACCAGCCACAGCGTTCAAACGGTCGCGACCGCCGTAGAAGAAATGAGTGCGTCCGCCGCAGAAATTGGGCGGCAAATGCAGCAATCTTCTGACATTACCTTGTCGGCGGTGACTAAAGCCGAGCAAGCCATGTCGGTTGTAGACAGCCTGACCGAAACATCGCAGCATATTGGGGATATGGTTTCCATGATCCAGGAAATTGCTGAAAAGACCAATTTGCTGGCCCTGAACGCAACCATAGAGGCCGCGCGTGCCGGCGATATGGGGCGCGGCTTTGCGGTGGTCGCCTCTGAGGTCAAAGCCTTGGCAGAGCAAACAACAAGCGCCACTGATGCCATTGGTGGTCAAGTAACCAGTATTCAGTCTGTTAGTAAAGACGTGGCTGTCACTGTCTCAGAAATGAAAGATGTCATCCTTCAAACCGAGGAAATTGCGACAGCCGTATCCGCCGCCGTTGAAGAACAAAATGCCGCCACCTCTGAAATTTCGCGCAGCGTACAAGAAGCAGCGAAAGGAACGCAGCAGGTTTCTGCCCAGATGGTTGAGGTGCAAAAAGGTGCCGTGGAAACCAAAGGGGCCTCTAGCCAAGTTCTTTCATCGTCTAAAGACCTTGCAAGTAGCGGCACCCATCTAAAGGAAGTGATTTCTGAATTTTTAAAGGATGTACAAGCGGCATAATGAATTTATCTCGCTCCCTAAGGCTGGCGTTAACAACTGATTGCGCCCCCCCGCAATGTTAAGGCCAGCCGCCCGAGCTTGAAAGTATAAACATAGGTTAAGCACAACCAATACATTCGACATTAAAAGGTATTAATACAGACGTAAAAGAAACGAACAAATATAAAATCCATATCCAAAACCACTTCCATGGTGCGAAGTCGTTCGGGTACGGTGGCGACTAGCGGCCTGTTTGCTAGTTAAGCGGGAAGACGGGAGGGCTTAAATGAAAATCTGGCGTTCAATAGTGATTGTCTTTGTAACCACGGCTGTTTTGCTTGGTTGCGCACCAGAGAAACAATCACCACTGCGACTTGGCACAAATGTATGGCCGGGATATGAACCGCTTTATCTTTCGCAAGGCTTAGGGTTTTTAGCCAAAGATGAAGTGCGTCTTGTGCAGCTAACCTCGGCAAGCGATGTTATTCGGTCTTTTAAAAATGGTGCGCTGGAAATGGCGAGCCTAACCTTAGATGAAGCCCTTAGGCTTGTTGAACTGGATATTCCCATAAAGGTCATTCTTGTGCATGACAGCTCTTACGGCGGGGATGCAATTGTCGCGAAGCCAGGCATCAAGACGATTAAGGATTTAGCCGGGAAAAAGGTGGCGGTGGAAGGGTCTTTAACTGGTGCGTATGTTTTGGCCCGAGCGATGGAAATTCACGATATCAACTTCGAGCAGATCAGCGTTGTTCAGCTAGATGTTTCTGACCATATTGAGGCCTTCAGCCTTGCTGATGTAGATGCCGTCGTAACCTTTGAGCCGTCCCTTTCAAAACTGTTGACGATGGGTGCGCGTGAGGTGTTTTCCAGCAAGGATATACCGGGTGAAATTCTGGATGTTCTTGTGGTCAGAACAGAGACTTATGAAAAGAACCCTGAAAAATTGAAAAGGCTGATCGACGCATGGTTTTCAGCTCTTGATTTTATGAAGAATAATCCAGAGCAGGCCGCCGCCCTTATGGCCCCTCGTTTAGGGCTAAGCCCTGAGGGTGTTCTGAAAAGTTTCAGCGGACTACGCATGTTGGACAAAGAAGAAAACCGGGCTTTGTTTTCAGGTAGCCCCCCTAAAATTCAGTCAAATGCCCGGCGATTAAAAATCGTGATGCAGGATCAAAAACTGCTGTCGCGTAATATTGACCTCAGCGATCTTTTTGCAGAGGATCTATGGCAAGGGATCAGTAAATGATTTTCCGGCGCTCCCCCTCTATTTCCACCATGGTGCCGTTGCTTGTTGGCTTATTTGTCGCCCTTGCGCTTGTTGCCACATTTAGTGTCGCCAACAAAACCATGAAAGATGTGCAGGCCCAGCACGCGGCGACAATGTTGCGCGATACCCTTACCCGCGCCCAAGGTGTGATCGAAGCTGATATGCGAGATAATCATTTGGTCAGCACGCGGCGCTATATCGCAGGTTTTGGATCGTCGCTTCAGTATCAATTGGTTTTTCTCGCAGGCCCTGACGGCAAAGTCATTGCCTCAACGGATATGGCTATCGTTGGCAGCCCGTGGCAAACGGCGCACGCAAAAAATAGATTAAAAGATGTGATAGGCCAACTGGGTACGGCGGATGTTAGCATTACATTTAATGATGACGAGACCCTCCTAACCGGGCTTGTCAGGGTGTGCGGTCAAAGTAATCGGGCGGCCTCTTTTACGGCGTCTTGCGGGTTTTTGTTTGTCCAGCAGTCTGTCTCTGTGGCCTATAGGGGCGTTCAGGATGTGCTGTTTTTCTCCACAGTTGAGGTGCTGCTGGCCATCGCCCTGATTACTCTGATGTTGTTGCTTTCATTTCATACGCTGCTTTCTCGTCCAGTTGGTCATATCTTAAAGGTGCTTAGGAAAGTCACCGCCGGAAACAGAAAAGTTCGTGTTGGTCTGAGGGGCAAGGGGGATATAGCAACCCTTGGGCGCGGCATAAATGAAATGCTTGACCGCTTGCAGGAAGACAGCGAAGCCCTGCGCAAATTTTCCCTTGCGATTGAACAATCCCCCACATCTATTGTCATCACCGACACCAACGGCTGTATCGAATATGTAAATCCAAAATTTGAAGATGTAACAGGCTATAGCTTCAACGAGGTTTTTGGAAGAAACCCCCGGTTTTTACAGTCGGGCCTGACCCCGCGCGAAGTCTATATCCAGCTTTGGACCGCACTGAAAAGCGGGTCAGAATGGCGCGGCGAGCTTTATAATAAAAGAAAAGACGGCACGATTTTTTGCGAAGCTGCCACGATTTCAGCCGTTTGTACCCCAGACGGAACCCCGACGCATTATCTTGCTATTAAAGAAGATATCACTGAACAAAAAGCCATCGAGAAAGAATTGAACCGGTTTGGCCGCTTGATCGAGCAGTCCCTTAGCGAGGTGTATATCTTTGATGTTACCACCTTCAGGTTTTTACAGGTCAATAAGGGGGCGCGGAAAAACCTTGGGTACACCATGGCCGAACTGCGGGGCATGGCTGCTTTTGAGATCAAGCCAGACTTTTCAAAGGAAGACTTTTCAAAGCTTGTTTTGCCGCTGATAAACCGCGAGCAAGACATTCTTGTTTTTGAAACTGTTCACCAGCGAAAAGATGGCTCCCGTTATGAGGTTGAGGTGCATTTGCAGCTTCTCCATGATGAAACACCTCCGGTTTTTGTGGCAAATATCCGTGATATCAGCGAACAAAAAGCCTTAACGGCCCAGCTTGTTCAGGCCCAAAAAATGGAAATGGTTGGCCAATTAACTGGTGGAATCGCCCATGATTTCAACAATATTTTGGGCATTATTCTGGGCAATCTTGAATTGCTAGAGCGTATGCTACAAGGCAATGATAAGGCGCTGGCGCGGGTGGGCCGGTCACTTGCAGGGGCAAGACGCGGTGCAGATTTGATTGATAAATTACTTGGCTTTGCGCGCAAAAAATCCCCGCGCACCAGCTTTATCAATATCAATACCACCATCATAGCCATGCAAGATTTGTTTGTGCGGTCTTTAACGAAAGACATCACCATTGAAAACCGGCTTGATGATGAACTTTGGCCCATTTTGGTTGATGTTGGGGAATTTGAGAATGTGATCCTCAATCTAGCGCTGAACGCCCGAGACGCTATGGCGGGTGTTGGAAAGCTAACTATTGAGACCAAAAATGAAACCATTCACCGCGATATGGCTGGCCCAAGTCGGGGCATAATAGAGGGTGATTTTGTGGTGGTTTCGGTTAGTGATACTGGCGAGGGCATGACACAGGAAACCGTCGATAGGGTTATTGAACCTTTCTTCACCACAAAGGGCCAAGGCAAAGGCACGGGGCTAGGCCTTAGCACCGTGTATGGCTTTATCCAGCGCTCGAAAGGCTATCTGGAAATTCTGTCCGAGGTCAATATCGGCACCAGTTGCCGTATGTATTTCCCTCGGGTCATGGAAGATACAGAAAAGAAACCAAGGTCACAAATACATAAAAAATCAGCCGACCACCAACCCACCATTTTAGTGGTTGATGATGAAGAGGCCATGCGAGAAATCGCTTTAGAGTATTTAGAAGCCAACGGCTATAATACTGTCGTAGCCGAGAACGGGGTCTCAGCACTGGAAATTCTGAAGATTAACCAAAGCATTGATCTTTTGTTCAGCGACATCATGATGCCGGGCGGTATCGACGGCTATTTGCTGGCAAAGGCGGCCGTGGAAATTTGCCCCGGTATTAAAATATTACTGACGACCGGATTTTCAAAAGAATTGGATATCGAAACCGCTGACGAGCGCAAAAGCCATAAACACACACGCACAAAAATCCTGCGCAAACCCTTCACTGAAAAGCAGCTTATTCGCCTCATCCGCGACCTATTGGGCCGCTAAAGCCTGATACCTCCAAAGGTATGCCTCCAAAGGTATGACTAAAGGATATAAGGGCGCAAAAGCTTCTTATCTTTGGGGACGCCTTGGCTGGAAATCTTGGCTGCTATAATGGGTGTGTACGATTTTCCAATCGGGGCCAATTTTCCTGAAAAGAAATGTTTGCAGCCCAATTTTGTCAAAAAACTTGCTGGTTTGACGGATGGTCCCATTGACCCGCGTTGTGAAAATCGCCCAAGCAAAACCATTTTCAAATGTTACATCAATGTCGGAAAAATCAACACTTAGAGAATCTACCGCTTCTTTTTCTGGCACCACGTGATGGTGTATCAGATTATCCAAGCCAATGTCTTCACGCCCTGCTTTGACATAGCGCGCTGTCTTTGATTTGAGGAAATGTTTTCTAAAGATGGCGCCGTCACCGGTTTCCCATCCCGTTTCCACTTCGGCGATTATGGCCTTGATCTGACGATCATCGCTAAACTGAAGGTTTGCCGAAATATCAACAGGGACAGCCTTAGTCGGGGCAGAGAAAGCCAATAAGGCGGCCAAAACGGTGATAAAAAATCTATGCATGCCAAGGCTCTTTCTACAGTGGCCCAAGAGGAGGGATGGTTTGGCTACCAGAGGGAAAAGGGCTTACAAACTGCAGCCGTAGCCAAGGGGCAGATGCCTAAGCTGGGCTAAATTACCCAGCTTAGGCATGATCTTTATGCGGCTTGTGTCCGGTGCAAACTCACGACAAAATCTACAGCGTCATGATGATGGTCAAACCAGTGCTCCGCCGGGATATTTGTGTGAACATCAAACCCGTGCAGCATGGTTTTCAGCGCTTTGGACGATCCGGAGATGATTAGTTTTGTGCCCGATAAGTGCGCATCATTTGCAATGGCCTCAATTGCTTTTATCGCGGAAAGGTCAATGTGCGGTACTTTGGCAAAATTCAGGATCACAGCCTGTTGGCCGCTTTCCCATTTTTGCCGGAACGCAAATGTTAGATCTGATGCCGCGCCAAAACTTAGCAGGCCATCAAATTCAACAACCGATGCTTTGCCGTTGGTTTTATGGGCCACAGGGCATGTGGGTTTTCCGCTTTCAAGGTCACGGTCTCCCGCGACATGTGTTAGCTGTATATCGGCACTTTGTTTCACATACCCAAGGGCAGCTAGAACAACCCCAACACCCACTGCTAAAATCAGATCAGCAAACACTGTCAACAGCAGGACGATCAGCATCAAAGCCAAGTCCCAACGTGGGCTTTTATGGAGCTTTTTCAGATAATTGATGTCAACAATATCATAGCCAACCTTCACCAAAATACCGGCGAGCGCAGCGTGTGGGATTTGTGAGGCCAAGGGTGCAAGGCTAACGGCGATCATCAATAGAAATACAGCGTGGATCATGCCTGATATCCGTGTGCTGCCGCCAGAGCGAATATTCACCACGGTTCGCATGGTTGCACCCGCGCCGGGAATGCCGCCAAACAGGCCTGCCACGGTATTACCAATTCCTTGTCCGATCAGTTCTTGGTCGGAGTTATGACGGGTTCGGGTCATATTATCAGCAACAAGCGATGTAAGCAGACTGTCGATCGCGCCCAAAAGCGCCAGTAAAATAGCGGCTTCCACAACGATGGTCATGACGCTGAAGTCGAACGAGGGTATGGTTAGCTCTGGCAGTCCTTGGGGGATGTTACCAAGAATAGGAGATCCTGGTAAGGCAACACTGACAAATGTGCCGACCACCAGAGCAACCAATGCGCTGGGCATATATTTGCCCCAGTTTTTTGGCCAAAAAAAGACGATAAAGAGCGAGACAATCCCCACGATTAACGCCGTTGTGTTCATATTGGAAATAGCGTCAGGCAGGCTTGCAAGCGCGTTTATGGTGCCGGAGCCATCCGGCGTAAAACCGAACAAACGCGGCAGTTGCAAGGCAATGATGATACAGCCTATCCCGCTCATAAAACCTGAAATCACGGGATAGGGTACCAGCCTGATATATTGACCCAATTTCAGCACGCCCATTAAAATTTGGAACACGCCTGCGAGGATGACCGCTAGAAAAATAAGGCCTAAATCGCCTGATAAGCTGGCAAGCACGCCAGCAAAGACCACAACCATAGGGCCTGTGGGGCCAGAAATTTGTGATCCGGTGCCGCCAAACAAGGCCGCGAAAAAGCCAACGATAATCGCGCCGTAAAGCCCAGCCACGGGCCCCGCACCAGAGGCTTCACCAAAGGCAAGCGCAAGCGGCAGCGCAATAACCCCCGCTGTAATGCCGCCCATAATGTCGCCTCTTAGCGACGAAGTCTGAAAGATCTTGCGAATATCAAAACTGCTTTTTATATCAAACCGTGTCATGGACTAACCCTTACGCTGCACTGGTTTTATGGGAAACAGCCTGCACGACTTCGTCCGACAGTGGCTCGAACAAGCCTGTTTTTGGATTATATTCGGTGATCAAACCGGCCCGAATATCATAAACCCAACCATGCAAGTTCACTTTTTTCGCGCGCAATTGCGATGCGATGAAAGGGTATGTTTGCAGGTGCATCAATTGAGAAATAACATTTTCTTCAATCAGCTTGTTTAACTGGGCATCTCCCTCCAAGTCGCCGTGATGGTCTTTCATGATATGCAGGGCCGATGAGGAATGTTTTAGCCATTCGCACACATGGGGCAGCTCGGTTAGTGATTCGGGCTCTAAAGCGCCTTTCATGGCACCACAATCCGTGTGGCCGCAGACAATAATTTCTTCGGTCTTAAGCGCTCCTACAGCAAATTCGATGGCCGCAACCGTACCCACGTCCGAGGATCCGATGGAATAAGGCGGTACGATATTTCCCGCATTGCGCACGATGAACAGATCACCGGGTTGGGTCTGAGTGATCAGATTGGTATCGATCCGGCTGTCAGAGCATGTGATGAACAAAACTTCTGGGTTTTGTCCTTCAGATAGGCGCTCAAATAGATCGCGGTGGTTGGGGTAAATGTCTTTTTTAAAGCGTGCTACACCGTCTTTTACTTTTTTCATCTGTCGTCTCCAGGCCATAGTAGTTTGGGGATAACCGCTGCCGTTATTATATTTGGCGGCGGGTGTTATGGGGGATATAAGACTTTCTGTGAACATAAAAACCCATTAAAAAATCATGTTTGTGATAGCATTTATCTATCATATGATGTAGGCTGAGGCCGTAATTTTTGAACCAATCCCTGTAATATGCAAGCAAAGCAGACGTAAGATGGAACCAACGCTCAAGCAGTTGAAATACCTAAAAGCCGTTGCCGATCACGGTAGCTTTCGGCGTGCCGCTGAGTTTTTGCATGTATCGCAGCCAACCTTAACCGCGCAGATCACGGTGCTGGAGGAAAAGCTAGGGCGCATGGTCTTGGAACGGTCGCGCCAAGGCGCAACGCTTACACCTATCGGGCGCTCAATGATGCCGCATATTATGGCGATTGGGCAGGAAGTTTCCGCGCTTATTCATTTGGCACAGGAAGCAGAAAGCGGCCTTTCTGGCACCTATAGGCTGGGTGTGCCCCCCACCATTGGGCCCTATTTGTTGCCCGAGGTGATCCCTGCTTTGCACAAGGCCTTTCCGGGGTTAAAAATTTTCGTTCGCGAAAAAGGGCCGCGCGATTTGGAACTTGGGCTGGTGAACGGGGATTATGATTTTATCCTGACCAGCCGCCCGATGGAAATACCCCATCTCGCAACGGCCCCGCTTTATGTTGAACCGCTAAGCCTTGTTTGTGCGCTGGATCACGCATTTGCAAATAAGGGTGTTATTCTCCCGGTGGATTTGAAAGGTCAAAGCCTGCTCGCGATCGAAGAAAAACACCGACTGTTTGTTTTGATGCAGGCGATCGCCACCCAATATGACGCCAAACTCTTGCGCGATTATGAAGGCACCAGTTTAGATACGATTAAACATATGATCAGTACTGGGCTGGGCATTGCCTTTTTACCGGCTTTGTATGTTCGGCTTGAAATTGACCCCAGAAAAGATGTGCTTTGTGTGCCGTTTAAGGGCGATAGTTTTTCCCGAGAAATTTTGTTGGCGTGGCGGCGCGGATCCCCGCAAACGGAATTTTTTAAGAAAATAGCCAGCCTGATGCGCGAACAGTGCCACAAAAATCTGGGTGAGTTTATTGATATATAGTCCTTCCAACCGATCTTTACTGAGTTGGAAAGACTGTGGAGAGGTGGCTTAGATATAATTTCTATAATTGTTTGGTAAATTGAGTGTCAGGCTTCGCCTTGCGTTTGCTCTAAGCCGTCAAGGATCGGGCAGCCGTCTGTGTCATTGGTGCAAAGGTTTACCAAAAGGGACAATTCGTTTTTCAAAGTGGTTACTTCGGCGATGTGTTTTTCAATTTCGCTTAATTTTGTGTGGGCTAATTGGCGCACTTGGGGCTTGGCCTTTTGCGGGTTTTCGCGGAATGAAAGTAATTCCCCAATTTCTTTCAGGCTAAACCCCATCTGCTGTGCGCGTTTTATAAACCGTAAGCGAGAGATATCTTTTTCACTGTAGCGCCTGTTGCCGCCAGCATTTCGGTATATGCGCTTCAGCAGGCCAATTTTTTCATAATAGCGCAATGTGTCCGCTGAAAGTCCGAGCCGTTTTGTGATGTCTCCGATCGCAAACATAGAATGCCTCATATCCATAAGAAATAGTCATTGAGCAAATAAAGGCCCACCAATATCAATGTGATCCCTCCAGCAGTTTCAAAACCTTTGCGCCATGATGCGAGGGGTTTTAATGTTTCCAGCCAGCCGATGCTATAAGCCCCGGCAAGCAAAGGCAGTGTGCGCCCGGTGGCAAAAGAGCCCATCAAAAATGCGCCGTACAAGGGCTTTGCAATGGCTGCACTTGCTGCAAGGCCAACCCAAAGTCCAGGGGAACACAAGGGGCAAATACCCACAGTGAAAGGGATGCCTAGCAAAAAGGCTCCGCCTGCTGTGGCGACGCGCTCGCCCTTCAGTGATACCCAAGGTAGTGGCAACTTTATCCAGCCAGGCCATACGAGGCCCATTATAATCAAAAGCGGCCCGACCAGAAGGCCCCACCATGGCCCCATGATGTCTTCGGTCCACTGACCGCCTAGGGCTGCGGCTATTCCGAGAATACTATGAGTTAAGATCATCCCTAAAGCAAACGAGCCGCCAAATAGCAGGGCCTCGCGCACGGTGCGGGCTTTTGTAACATAGGCCAAGATCATTGGTATGGTGGCAAATGACACCGGGTTGAAGCTGAATAGAAACCCCGCAATGAGCGCAGCGATCAGCCCCGCAGTGCCGCCTGCTTGCATTGAAAGGTCGGCTAATAGGATCACGGTTTTTGGCCTTCAAGTGGGGCGTGTGTTCTGGCCGCTTGCTCTAGTGCAGCATCCAGCGCCCGGCGCAGTTTTTTCTCTGACGGCGGACCGCCAAATGCCAGCTTGCCGCCGATCGCCACCGCTGGGGTGCTTAACACCCCGATGGCGACGGCATAATCAATTTCTTCGACCACATTCACTTCAGCATATTCTAATGCTCCAGCCTCGTGTTCATCGACCATTCGCCGCACTAGATCTTTTGTGTGTTGGCACGCAGCGCATCCACTGGCGGTTAAGACCTCAACCTTTAAAGGGGTCGCGGCTTTCAAAGAGGCTGGAACTTTCAAAGGGGTCGGCACGGGATATTTCCTTCAGAAATTAATGCGAAATCCGGTCCTAAGCCGGGATTTATTTTCCAGCGCCGGACCATTTAAATTTTGCACCAGCGGAACTTGAAACGCCGCCTCGATAATATAGCGTTTAGAGACATATTGCAGCCCCGGAGACAGAAAAACTGTGGTGCCGCCAGACGTGTCACTTGTCACACCATTTTGTGACAAATCCCGGGTTTTTTGCGCCCATGTGACTTCTAGCACACCATAGAGGAAACCTGGTACACCGCTTGATAGGTCGCGCGGCCACATGCGGTATTGTAGGGAGGTGTCAATTTTTGTTTCGTTACCGTAATTAAGTCCATTTTCCGTACCGTTCAGCCGGTAGCTAATTTGGCTATCCAATTGAAAATCAAATGTTTGGTAGGTTAATACCGCCCCAAAAAAGCTGTCAAAAGCGCCGTTGCTTTGCTGTATTGCTGTGGGCAGTGTCCCAAGTGTGTCACGCCTAGTGTCACGCATGATCGGCAGTTTGACGCCAGCAATTCCAGCAAGCCGGAGGGTCTGGCCTGTGCCGTCTTTTTTGTAAAACTGGTAGCGGGCAAACACTGTAGGATCATCAATCCCGGCATTGTTACGCTGTGTGTTCATGCCTGCGGGATTGAGGGTCAGCTTGCGTTTGCTATAGGGTAAGACCCCGAAAAACGCCAGTTTTGCCGAGGCTCCGTACCCGACAACCGAGATCAACCGGTCGGCTTTTAGGCTGCGGTTTTGCCCGCTTGGGTCTTTGCCGCTGCGCCCTAAAACCAATTGTTCGCGCCAGACAAACTCTCCTTTTGCGACAGGAAGTGCCGTATTAAATGTGATAGGAGCCGCCGACGCTATATTGCTAACTATTTGATTAATAACGGCTATTATAGTTATGGTTGCTGCTTTTAAGCTGCCGGATAGCCTAGGGTTGGCCATCAGATTTTTCGCCCTTATGCCCATGGTCCCCGCCCGTATTTTTCACGGTTTCAATGGATTTAAACGAAAAGCCCGCGTCCGCGATCGCTTGTTTAATATCCGCCTCAGGAAGGATGATGCCGTCTTGCATCTTCACAGAAACAATGCTGGATTTCAGGTCAACCTCGGCAGAGGCAACGCCTTTCATTTCCTTAACTTTTTTCTCAACGCCGTGCGCGCAAAATGGGCAGGACATGCCTTCGACCTTAACCAGATATTGGTTGCCAGCAAAGGCGGATGTGCTGAATAAAAGCAGCAGAGAAGCGACAATATATTTCATGATAAGTCCTTTTGTTTACTGGTATTTTTCAAACCATAACGTGATTGGTAACAAGGCATAAGCCGCGAATATTGCAATGATAAACAGCCCGGTGCTGATCTTTAAAATCAGGCTTTGCAGCCGCAACCGCTTGGCATCTTTAACGTCGCAAGCCTCAACGCGGCGCACTTGATACCAGCTGTAAGCCAGCACCAAAGCCGTTAAGCTGAAAGTGATCAGTTTATATTTTGACAGGGTCGCCAACCACGGCAGCGCAGATACTAAGGAAGCCACTGTGCTCCCCATGCCCAGCGATACCAAAGTGATTGGCAGCGCGCAGCATGTGGTGCCCAACAAGGCAAGTCCTGCTCCAGAGGCGATACTACCGTTTGTTTTCAATTCAGAGATGGCTTTAATCCTAAGGTTTTCAGTGTTTCAAAGGTGATTGAAGGCACACTCTATTACTTGGAGTATACTCCAGATCAAGCCGATTATGGCTAATAACACAAACATGTGACCTCTGGTGATCGGGACAGTGATTGCTCAAGAGACTCTGAAAAGGATTCTCCCAAGCGATTCTCTCAAGCGATTCCCTTTAGTGATTCAAATTTGATTCTCTAGGTGATTTTCCTCCGGTGATTTTCCGGGTAATCGGCGGGGGTCCTGCCGGGGAAGGCGCGGTGCCTCTTATTTATCGTCAGGCACTTGTGTTTTGGTCACTGAGCGAAAACTAAAACCTGCGTCCTTAAATAAGGTCATCAATTGCCCTTGTGTGAAGGTTAGGTTTTCAGTTCCTTTGACAAGCACCAGCCCCTCAGACAGCTTGATGTCCACATGCTTAACCCCATTGATTTTCATCAATTTTTTCTCGATGCCGTACGCACAGTAAGGGCAGGCCAGTCCGTCTGCGCGGATAGTAAACAGGCTATCGTCTGCCTTGGTCGCTGGGGCTAAAAGGGTCAGTGCTAAAACCATAGCTATCAAAAATGTCCGCATGATTTATGCCTTTCTTACGGTGTTAAAAGTGCCATTCCAATTCCACAAGTGCTCTCATTTTAGATTTTGCCTGACTGCCGTTCAGGCGGGCAGCAACAGGGATTTGAAGTCCGGCCTTCAGGGCGAAATTGCGCAGTGTCCACATGGCCCCGGGCGAGACAAACCACCGACTTCCACCCGCATTCGCATTGCTAATGCCAAAAGTTGAGCCCGAGTTTATAATTTCCCCGTTTAGTTCCAGCATCCAAACGGTATCCAACGCGCGGTAATCATTTACCTTAGGCCGCCAGCCGCCAGCCAAATCAACAAACAGTTGGTCCCCCCGAATACGACCACTTTGATTTTGGTTCACCTTATAGCGCACGCTGGCCCAGCGGTACCACTTCAGGCTTTCATACCCGTATGTAAGCCCAAACAGCGCATCGGTTGTGCCACTACCAAGGGAACCCGCTGTATCCAGTTTTAGCTTCACAAGTGCGGCCCATGATTGCTGCACCCCCGGTGTATCACGCCGCCAAAAACGATATTTACTGGTAAGCGTAATATCTTCAAGCCCACCACCGCTTACACCGTCTGTACCGCTGCCCGTGGTCGCGCCCGCACCGTTCAGCGCATAAGGCAATTCAACACCAACCGCCCAGTTGGCATTGATACCATATATCAAACCTTGCCTTAAAACATCTTTGCTGCGGCCATCTTTACCCGTGCTGCGTTCATAATTGCTGTGCAGTTCAGTGCCGCCTTTGAACAAAACATGGGGTCCGGGGCTAAAGACTGGATCATGGGCCTCCACGCCAGACCCAACCATAGCGTAAGCCAGAAGAAGGCCACTGTAGCGCACAATTAAGCGGCGAGGCCTTATAGCAGGCTTGTTGATAGGGCGGCTGGGGATCGTGCGGATAAAAACCATAGTTTGGCACCAATTGCTATTCATGATTCGCTTTAGAGTGCCATATGGAGCCAACTCCAGATCAAGCGTTTATTTCGTGTATCCGTCTGTTCCCCCTGATCGACAGCAAAACCTGTTGCAGAGCCTATTTTTCAAGGGCGTTTCCGTTCAATGGTGACGCTATAGCGCTGGCGCATATCCGCATAATAATCTGCCATCACTTGTTGGCGTAAAACATATTGATAATCCGCTAAAACTTGGCGGCGCACCTCATCTAGCGGGGGAATGCGGCGTGAATTTCGGTGTTTTATTTTCACCAAATGCACGCCTATACCGGACGTAAGCGGCCCATGCCAATCCCCATCTTTCACAGCCCCATCTTCCAAAACTCTATCCGCTAAAGCCCCGTCTGCTAAAGCCATGATTGCCTGTGCAAAACCCTCTCCGAAGGTGGTTGCAATATAGGTTGGCGTCATGGTGTTTGGCAGCTCTGAACGGGGAAATGGGTCCCCCATTTCATAAGCGTCGGCACCCTTTTGAATTTGCTGCAACGCGGCTTCGGCGTCTTTTTGCGCACTTTGTCTTTGATCGGTATCAAAGAAAATCTGATCAAAACTGTAGGTTGATGGCAGCGCGTAGCTTTCTTGATTTTTAAGGAACCACCGGGTTAGTTCGGCATCCGTTGGGGTGTCTTGCATGGCAAGGGCTTCTTGAAGATATTCCAGTTTTTGCACCAGCCTTCGTTCAAGGATTTTATCGTCTTGGTCCAAATGCAGCCTGCGGGCTTCACGCGCTAAAATATGATTGCGAATGGTCGCCTTTAAGCTGGTTTCAAATTCTGCATCGCTGGGTGGGCGGCCCCACTGTTTTTGCCAGCCGTCGATGATTTGCTGTTGTTCGTGTGCTGAAATGGTAAGGGCATAATTTTGATCTGCCCCGATATCGCCTCGCCCTCCGACTATAAAAAACAGAAGGGCCCCGCCAAAGAGAAATTGCAGCAATGGTTCATGAATGATGGTCCGTAACACGGCAGTCCTCGGTTGGTAGTTGGGTCTAAAATACAGAGTATAAAATGCTTGTTAGCAAAGTGTGGCATAGAAATCAGACATTGGCTATGCTGGCAAAACGCGTGCAGACTTGTCTAAAGGATCGGCATATGAAATCAAAGGTTTCGTCATGGAGCATGGTTGCACTTGTTCTTGCCGTCTTGCTTGGCTTAGGGCCACAAATAAACGTTGGCGCCGCAGAAACTAGCGGGGACGTTAATGGGGAAACGCACCAGAAAAAAGCCTGGTTTGGCGAACTGCATGTTCATAGCGCCAATTCCTTTGATAGCTATTTTGAAAGTGTGCGCGCCGGACCGGAGGAGGCCTACAGATTTGCGATAGGGAAACCGGTGAAGGTGGGGGCTGTCACTGCGCGTATCAAAAGACCTCTCGATTTTTTGGCGGTTACAGACCACGCTATGTATTTGGGTGTGCTGCCTGCCTTTCGTAAGAAAGGTCATCCAGCGGCGGCCTTGCCGGTTGCCAAAAAATACCAAAGCGGTGCCAAGATTTCCTTCCCTGAGTTTTGGCAAATGCTGTTTCCAAAAACAGAAGCAGAGCGCCAAATCCCCATGGATATACTCAATCAAACCGTACGGGAAACATGGGCAGACTATGCCAAGCTGGCCGATAAATATTATATGCCGGGCACTTTTACCACCTTAGTTGGTTATGAATGGACATCGGCGATTAAGGATCAGGGCCTTCATAGAAACATCATTTTTCGCACCACCCAAGTGCCCGAAAAGATATTTTCAACGCTTGATTCTAAGAACCCCGAAGACCTATGGGCTTGGATGGAAAGCCAACGCGCAAACGGTATTGATTTGCTGGCGATCCCTCATAACAGCAACCAATCAAACGGCCTGATGTTTGCCTTGAGAAAATGGGATGGCTCGCCTGTGGATGCTGCTTGGGCGGCTATGCGTGGCCGCAACGAACCGCTGGTTGAGGTAACTCAGATTAAAGGCACATCAGAGACAACCCCGGCCTTATCCCCCAGTGACGAATGGGCCGGCTTTGAAATATTTGATGAATTGATGGGCTCAGGGGGCGTACGCACCAAGCCGCAAGGGTCTTATGTGCGCCGCGCGTTCAAGGATGGGTTGACCCTAAGCCAGCGCCAAGGGTTCAACCCTTATAAATTCGGCTTGATCGGTTCGTCTGATGGTCATAATGCCGTATCACCGTCAGAGGAAAGCAATTATAGCGGCAAGTTGGTCGGGATCGACGGCACAGCCGAAAAACGCCGAACTGGCGGCAGCGGCATTGCTCGCCATAACTGGATGCTGTCAGCGGCTGGGCTTGCGGGGGTTTGGGCAGCCAATAACACCCGTGAGGATATTTACCGCGCGCTGGAACATAAAGAAGCCTTCGCAACCTCAGGCCCGCGTATCAAGATACGATTGTTTGCAGGTTGGGGATTTGATCAGGCGATGATGAACCGCGTGAACTGGGCCGATATTGGCTATAAAAAGGGGGTGCCGATGGGCGGAGACTTGCCTAAGCGCCCAAGGGGGGCAAGCGCGCCAACCTTTGCGCTTTGGGCGATGCGGGACCCGGCAAGCGGTTGGCTGGACCGGCTTCAGATTATTAAAGGCTGGACTGACCCAACGGGCAAAGCTCATGAAAAAATTTATGATGTGGCCTGTGCTGGCGGCGCACAAGCTGACAAAAAATCTCACCGCTGTACCGAGACAGACACTCTGCCCTCGGTTGACCTGAACACCTGTGAAATTCTACGCGGCGGCGGTAATGTAGCTTTGAAAACCGTATGGAAAGACCCGGATTTCAACCCGGAGGCACACGCTTTTTATTATGCGCGTGTCATTGAAAACCCCACCTGCCGTTGGAGCACATGGGATGCTGTGCGCGCAGGTTTGCCGCCCCTTGAGGGTGTGCCGGCTACGCTGAAAGAACGCGCTTGGTCCAGCCCCGTGTGGTATACGCCGGGTTAGATTTTCCTCTCTATGCTGTTTGGCAGCAAGGCCGTTTGGGACGACTAGATTTTAAGCCCGGCTTTTGGCCCGGGCCTGTGCGGCTGCAAGCGCTTTCATGCCATCTGAGACTGCGATCACTGGTATATAACCAAGCTCGGTTTTGGCCTTGTCGATCACAATGGTACATTCTCGCCGGGTCATATCAACGGGAAAGCGCGTAAGCGGCGGCATGCTTTTCAAGAGGAGCAGGTGCCAAATGGCTTCAAACAGACGTGCAGCTATACTTACCATCCAACCGGGCGCAGATTTATCGGGAATGGTAATATTTTGGGTGGCCAGAAGCGCTGTGAGAAAGCCCCGCATCGTTCGGTTCTCATCGTCGGTGACAAAGTAAGCTTCGCCTCCGGCCCCTTTTGTCAGTGCCAGCGTAACACCGTGGACCAGATTATCGATATGGGTTGAACTGGTGAGCATATGCCCGCCATCAAGCCACATAAATTTGCCCTCAGAAACCATTGCAGCAATGGCTGGTAAAACAGTGGTATCCCCCGGACCCCACACCAGCCGGGGCCTGATGGAAAGTGCAGTAAATCCGGCTTTCGGCTCGTTAGCTGCCAGAACAGCCTCTTCGGCATAGGCTTTTGTGCGCGAGTAAGCATAAGGGGATTTGAAAGCCAAGGGCTCGGTCTCGTCAATTTCGTGCATATGTTGGCCGTGAAATACCGAGGCTTCTGTCCCTATATGAATGAAACGGCTTACGGCTGCGTGCTTGGCAGCATCCAAAAGCTGTTTGGTGCCTTCAACATTGATAGTCCAGAAATCTTTAAAGCGGCCAAATTCTTCCACTTTTGCGGCGGCGTGAATAACGGCGTCTATGCCCTCAAGCAAGCCGGGATCTATGGTGCCAAGCGAACAGCGCACCGGTGTTGCCCCGTTTTCTTTGATCAAAGTGTCAGAACGCTCAGACCGTGACATGGCCAAGACCGTATGGTCTTTTGAAAGGCTTTTTGCCAGCGCGCCGCCAACAAAGCCAGAGGCCCCGGTTATAAATATTTTCATGGTCGGTCGGTCCTTATTTCTCGAGGTATTTCATGCGGTATTTCACACCATATTTAACGGGGTGTTGGTACGATCTCTAACCGCATCTTTCGACGAGATTATCGATTGCGGCTAAACATTCAGGCTCGGTCATCAGGGGTACATGGCCGATATCTGGTACGGTCACAGCCACCAAATCCGGGTGCCGTTTGGCCATTTCGTCAAGGGTTTCTTCCGCAAGTATATCGGAGATGCCGCCTCGTAGCACTACCGTTGGCACAGATTTCATCATATCAAACACGCCCCACAGATCGGGTGTTTGCTCAGGATTGCTTTCAAATGTCTGGCTGATTGCTGCATCATAACTAGCGGTTAATTTACCGTTCTTTTCGGTGAAAGTTTTCTGGGCGAAATCTTCCCACTGGTCATCTGTAAACTTGGGGAAGGTGTTTAAATTGGCGATCTTCACAGCGGCGAAAGCCTGTGCCCAAGTTTTTGGCGGTGTGGTTTTGCCAACATAGGATTTAATACGTTTGATGCCTGCGGGGTCCACCTCTGGGCCGATATCATTGATGATGGCAGCTTTGAGAGTGCCCGGATGCATCGCGGCGAGCATCATAATCAATAGTCCGCCGAGCGAGGTGCCAAAGGCGATAATTTCGGGTGTCTTGAGGTGTGCTAAAAGTGCCATAATATCGCTGATATAAACATCAGGCCGATACCGCGTGGGATCATCATCCCAATCGCTGTTGCCGCGCCCCCGAAGATCAAGGCAAATCACCCGACAGGTTTTTGCCATATGGGCGGCAATTTGGTTAAAATCACGGGCATTGCGTGTTAGTCCGGGAATGCATAAAACCACGGGTACATTGTCGCCAGCATTATTATAGTCCCGGTAATACAGCTTGAGACCATCGGAATTGGTGAAATAGTTTTCGCTATACTCGATCAAAGATTTTGTCCTTCCTTACGGGGTTTCCGTGCCTTAGCTTGCGAATTCATCTGCGAGCAACTGTGCGGTGACATAGTCCGTTTTGCCAGTACCAAGAACGGGGATTTCGTCGATTATCTTACAGTGTTTTGGGGCCATCAATTCTGACATGCCCTCAGCCACCATATATTTTCTTAAAGCACTGGTTTGGGCGGTTTTCTCGGTGGTCAAAAGTACCAATTGCTCACCTTTCTTGGCGTCAGAAACGGCCACGACCGCATGTGCAGACTGGGTCCAAAGCGTTGAGGCGGCGGTTTCAACGGCGGTTAATGAGACCATCTCTCCCGCGATTTTTGCAAAGCGTTTGGCGCGTCCAACAATTTGGACAAAACCCTCGCCGTCTATTTCTACAATATCGCCAGTGTCGTACCAGCCGTCCTTTGGTGGCTCTAGTACACCGGGGCTGTTGGTGCGCAAATAGCCCTTCATAATATTGGGGCCTGAGACCTCAAGCCGACCGCCTTTTTTGATGCCTGGCACTGGCACGATCCGGTGCTTTATGCCCGGCAGCAGACGCCCCACAGTACCCGGTTTGACATGCATCGGTGTATTCACCGCTAATACAGGCGCGGTTTCTGTGGTGCCGTAGCCTTCAAAAATGCGCACTCCAAACTTGTTGGCATACAGCCGCCGGGTTTCGGCCTTTAATTTCTCCGCGCCCGCGAAAATATAGCGCATTGAATAAAAATCATAGGCATGGGCAAAGCGCGCATAGCCAGCCAGAAATGTATCGGTGCCAAACATGATCGAGGCGTTGCTGTCATAGACCAGTTCAGGCACGATCCTATAATGCAGCGGTGACGGATATAGAAAGACCCTTAGACCCGCAAGGATCGGCAACAGTGTGCCGCCTGTCAGACCAAAGGAATGGAAAATCGGCAGTGCGTTAAAGAGTGTATCAGCGGGGGAGAAATCTACCCTTGCAGAAATTTGCAAGCGGTTGGCTTGCAGGTTTTTATGGCTTAGGACCACTCCTTTGGGGACACCCTCAGACCCAGAGGTGAACAGCACAACCCCGGCTTCCTCTGATTTGGTGTTATGGCTCAGTCTGTGGTGCCAAAACTCAGGCGTTAACCGAGCGATCAGCGCGAATATTTTACCAGTAAGGCCGACCGAAGCCTTGAGGTCTTCTAGATACAAAAGAGTGGTCTCATCGGCGAGGGCTTTTGCATCATCCTCTAGTCCACTAAGCTTGATAAAGCGCCGAGAGGTTAGGATAGTCTTTATCTCCGCTGCTTTGCAGGCGCCTTTCAGGTTTTTGATCCCACTTGAGTAATTTAACATCGCAGGCACTCGGCCATAGGCTTGCAGTGCAAAAAAGGCCACTACGGCTCCTACCGAATTGGGCAGCATTAACGCTACATTTTCGCGGGCATGTGTATGTTTTTTGATGGACCGCCCAAGTGCAAAGCTGGCGAGAATCAGCGTTTTAAAGTTCATCGGGCTTCGTTCAACATCTTCTATCACCATCTGTTTGCCACCGTGAACGCGTTTGGCGTCCAGCAAGCTTTCAAACAAGGTGCGCTCTATATTGCTGGTATTGAACATCAGGTTTGACATGCGGTCATACAGCGCTTCAGCCAGCCACTGTCTGCGATCACGGGCATTCAATCCAGCAGGCGCAACAAAGCGGGAAGGTTCTTCGATCGTCAGTGTGATCTTGGGGAACATCCGCAACCGCAACACACCCTTTAGCCGCGAAAAGGGTGTGAACTGCGCGCCTTCGATGCGAACCGGCAACAAGGGTGCATTGGCGAGCTGGGCGATGGTGCCTGGGCCTTCATATACTTTCATCAAGGCCCCTGTGACCGTTAATCGCCCCTCAGGGAAAATCACGATACGGCGGCCTTTTTTCACTTCTCGCACCAAGGATTTGGTTGCCATCGGGTTGGTGGGGTCAAGCGGAAGTAGATCAAACAGCATAAACGCCGGTTTTACCCACCATTTGTTTGCGATGTGGGTGTTGATCGCAAATGTAAGCTGGTGCGGTAGAAATGCGCCCAAAAGCAGCCCATCAAGGAACGATGTATGGTTGGCGATAATCACCACTTTGTTCGAAACCTTCTGGTAATTGGACAGCCCCCTAACTTCCACCCGGTACAAGGCCCTTAGAACAGCGCGCGCAACGGATTGCACCAGATCTTGCGGCAAGATTTGCACAATGAAAATTGCGACTAGGCCGCTCATGATACCAACAGCGAGGAACATGGTGGGGATGGTGAAATCCAGCTTGGCAAAAATACCAATGCTGATGGCTGACCCCACCATAAAGAGCGCATTCATAATATTATTGGCTGCAACCATGCGGGCGCGCTGCGATATAGGGCTCCGCGCCTGCATGGTGGCATATAGGGGTACGATATAAACGCCGCCCGCCGCTGATGTGCCGATGATATCAAGAAGGATGCGCCAACTGCCGGGCAGGCTTAGAAAGTCTTTGATCCCGATTAAATTATCGCCTGCAACGGGAATAAGGCTGCTGGAAAAATACAGGTCGCCAGAGAAGAGTGCCATCACCACAGCCGCTAAGGGTACAAAGCGCGCAGTTACCATACCGCGAAGCAGACGGTTACAGATCAAGGAGCCAAAGGCGATTCCAATAGAAAATAAAGCAAGAAACAGTGTGACAAGTTCTTCGCGTGCGCCCAGCGTTTCTTTTGCATAGGCCGGGAACAGCGTTAAGAAGGTGGCGCCCACAAACCAGAACCAGCTAATGCCAAGGATAGCAAGGAACAAAACTTCGTGTTTGCGTGCGTGCTGGATCATTGAAAAAGTTTCGCCGATGAAATTCCAGTTTATTTTCAAATCGGGCACACTTGAGGGCGCTTTGGGGATTTTGCGTGCGGCCAGATATCCTGCGACCGCGACCAATATTAGAAAGACTGAGACAATAATTGGACCAAAGGGTTGGCGCACCAAAAGCCCCATGATGGTGCCGATTAAGATCGCGAGAAAAGTCCCCATTTCAATCAGGCCATTTCCTCCGATAAGCTCGTCTTCTTTCAAGTGATCAGGCAGGATGCCGTACTTGAGCGGGCCAAAAAAAGCTGATTGTGTGCCCATTAAAAATAAAACACCCAACAGCAGATAGCTGTTGCCTAGCAGAAACCCTGCGGTAGCGAGTATCATCAAGCCGATTTCATACAGTTTGATGATGCGGATCAGGCCGGATTTTTCATGCTTGTCTGCCAACTGGCCTGCCAGCGCGGAAAAAAGAAAAAACGGTAAGATAAATAGCCCTGCGGCGATTGTGCCCAACAGTTCTGGTTTGATTGCCATCTCGGCAGCCACAACATATGTGAACAAAAGAATCAGTGCATTTTTAAACAGATTATCGTTAAACGCCCCTAGAAACTGGGTGGTGAACAGCGGTAAAAAGCGCTGGCTGTTAAAAAGCTGAAACTGTGGTTTGGCCATCTTTTGTATCTCCCCCGAGAATTAGGCCCCCCGACCTTATTGTGTGATCTACCTCTCTGAATGCGACTTGCCCGACCAAATCGCTGGGCTTGAAAATCATAGAACCCGCCCATTTGGTCAGCCCACGCCCCATGAATGGTATCTTTGGGCTAAATTGGCAAGAGTAGAGACTAACACTTGGGCCAAAAGCCTATGCGCCCTATGGGGGCAGGCGCAACCGTGAACTCGCTGTGTGTTGCTTTCTTTAGCTAAATGGCGGCTCGTCATCCCAGTTCAGGCCTATGGGTGGGCCGGATGAGACAGCATCTTTAAAATCCGCAGGGCGTTTTTCAAGGAAGGACTGCACACCTTCACGCCCGTCGCGTGTGCTGGTATGCAGCATAGTTCGGCTTTCAGCCTTGTGGGCCTCCATCGGGTGCGCGGCCCCCATCATGCGCCACAGAAGTTGCCGGTTGATCGCTACTGACATCGGGCTGGTGTTTGCGGTGAAATCATTGGCAATTTCCAGCGCACGGTTTAGCAACTGGTCGGGTTCGACAATCTCGGAAATTAGGCCCCCAGCCAAGGCTTCATCAGCGCCAAACACGTTTCCCTTGAACGACCATTCCAGTGCTTTGGCCATGCCCACAAGACGCGGTAAGAACCAACTGGCGCAACTTTCCAGCGTGATGCCGCGCTGGGAAAAGACAAAGCCAAACTTGGCAAATTTCGATGAAATCCGCACATCCATTGGCAATTGCATGGTCGTACCCACGCCCACTGACGCACCGTTCACGGCTGCGATCAGGGGTTTTTTCATCCGAAACATGCGCAGTACAACCATGCCGCCGGTATCACGGTTGCGTTCCATATCTGGTGAGTTTGGGTCAATGCTCTCATCCAGACCAAACACATTGCCTTCGGGGGAAAGGTCCATTCCAGCGCAGAAGGCACGGCCATTTCCGGTAAAGATAACCGCACGCACACTGTCGTCTGTATCGGCCTCTTCCAGTGCCGCCATGAGGTCATGAGCCATCTGAACGGTGAAGGCATTCATGCGGTCTGGCCGGTTCAAATAGATAATGCGGGCGGAGCCTTTATCGGTGATGTCTAATGTTTCAAACGCCATGCTGCTATCCCCTTATAAGGTTTTCATAAGAAGATAGCGCAACAAACCCGGTGAAAAAGCAATTGATTTGTCGTGCGACCCGCCGCATTTTGTATGAAACGGGGGCGGGGATGATGAAGGGAGCAGCCAATGCGTAATTGGTTCTACGAGCAAATGGCCATGTATTCGGCCTATCACCGGAATTTCAAAAATCAGCTTACGCATCATATTGGGGTGCCGATGATTGTGTTTTCACTTTTGGTGATCGCATCTAGGGTAACTGTCTTAGACATATCAACAGGCCCTTTGACGCTAGGTGCCGTTTTGATGGCCGTTCTTTTGCTATTTTACATTTTTGCCACACCGCTGATCGGCGTGATCGCGACCTTCTTTTATGGGTATTTGATGCATTTGGCTGATCGCATCGCCTTGATGGGCGCGGATATCGCCGTAAAAGCCTTCGTTGTGCTGTTCATTCTCGGCTGGATCATTCAGTTTACCGGCCATATTTTTGAAAAACGTAAGCCGGCTTTGTTTGATAATCTCGTACAAATTTTTATGGCTCCGGCTTTTTTGATCGCTGAGCTTTTGTTTATGGTGGGACTAGAACAAGGCCTAAAGGCCGAAATTGATGCGCGCATCCATAAATATATGCCAAAAGACTAGGCAGTTAGTGGTTGGCGCACGGCTTTATAGATAGGGGCTCATCAACCAGAGTGTACGGCCAATAAAGCGTTTGATAAGGGGTCGGGTATCTAAATCTTTTAAGGTGACAGCGCTGGCATTTTGGAAGCGATCAGCCACCCATGCTTTCATCCGCGCCCCGAAGGCGTCTTGATAGACTTCCACATTAAATTCGAAATTGAGCTTGAACGAGCGCGCATCCCAATTGCTAGAGCCAAATAAGACCCAGCAGCCATCAACGATCATCAGTTTGCTGTGGTCAAAGGGCGGTTTGGACAGATAAAGATTGCAGCCAGCTTGCACCAATTGGCGCACCCCAGCCATAGAGGTGAGCGCCACCATGGGCAGGTTGTTTTTTTCAGGCACCAATATATCAACCGTAACACCCCGCAGAGCTGCCTGTTTGAGGGCAGTTAGAAGGGCTTGTTCGGGCAGAAAATAGGGCGTGACGATTTGCACATGCTCGCGCGCGGCCCCAAGGGCACTTTCAATCACCATGGCGGCTTTGTCGGTTGGCTCATCCGGGCCATCAGCAATAGCGCGTGCAGCAACGCCTTTTTTGAGGGCCTCTTTGCTGATTTTCACCGGAGGCATCCAAGTGTCTTCGTCAAGCTCTTCGCCGCAGGAAAAGGCCCAGTCATCGGCAAAGGCATCCATCATTTGGCTAACAATTGGGCCTTCCAAACGGAAATGGCTGTCTTGCACACGCGGCAGACCGTTCTTATCGGCTAGGTGGTGTTTTCTAATGTTCATGCCGCCCGCAAACCCTTTGGTTCCGTCGATCACAAGCAGTTTTCTGTGGGTGCGCAGGTTAAAAAAGGCCAATCGCCATGAAATACGCGCTGGGTTAAAAACTGCAATCGGTACTCCGCGCCGCCGCAGTAAATTCGAAACGGGCCTTAGCCCATATAGATTACCGACAGCATCGACCAGCACGCGCACTTGAACGCCCCGCTCATGGGCGCGGGTTAAAGCTGTAACAAAGCGCCTACCAGCTTGATCTGCTTGAAAAATAAAGGTGGTTAGCGCGACAGTATGCTGGGCGTTGTCGATCGCCGCAATCATGGCATCATAGGCTTCCCGCCCACCGACAAGGGGCTCAATTTTATTGCCTAATGTTAAGGGTGTTGCGCACACTCTGCCAGCCAGCCGTGCGTGCGCCTGCCACCGGTTGGGGGCATCTTGTATTGTATCTGCAAGCAAAGGTCCGCCCGGATCTGCCAGTGTACCAGTGCGCGGCGCAAGCCCACGTTTTTGCCGTGACAAGCGTGCGCGGCGGCGAATACGACTAACCCCAAACAGCATATAGGCAAGAAGGCCAAAAATTGGTGCCAACCACACAAGACCGACCCAAGAAATAGCCGAGCGCACATCATCTTTGGTGCGCATCACATGGATGCTGGCCAAAAGCTGTGCAACCAACACCATCGCGGCGATTAAAATACCGTCCGGCCATATCCAAGCGTCTAAATTCATAAATCCCCGTGTGCGGTTAATGCTACAACTATATAAGCCATGCCGGGCAAGACTTGAAGGCCTTAGAAAGCTGTGGGGAACATTTCCTTACTTGTGAGTTGGTCTGCCATTCGCTAGCGTGCGGCCATGACATCAACTGAACATACATCCGGCCCCGCACAGAGCTTGGTTGCTAAGGCTTTGGCATGCAGGCGTGGCGGGCGCATGGTATTTGAAGGCCTACATTTTGCCGTAGGGCCCGGTGATTATCTGCATTTGAAAGGCAAAAACGGCAGCGGCAAATCGACGCTGCTGCGGCTGGTTGCCGGTTTGCTGCCTGCATATAGTGGCACACTGACATGGGGCGACAGTGATATTGCAGGTGCGGCAGCGGCACGCTCAGAGGACATGATTTATTCTGGCCACCAACACGGTTTGAAGCCTGTTCTGACACTTAGAGAGAATATGAAAAGCCTGTATCAACTGATGACGGGCCTGCATCTTGACGATGAAACGCTAGAAGTTTCTGCCGAAGGTTTTGGCCTGTTGCGGCTGGTTGATCAGCCGCTAAAATATTTCTCTAGCGGCCAAACTCACCGTGCGGCCTTGCTTCGGTTTTTGCTTCTGGACCGCCCCATTTGGCTGATGGACGAGCCCACAGTCGGCCTTGACAGCGAAAATCGCGCCCGTTTGGAAGCCTTTATGCAGGCACACCTAGACGGTGGTGGCATGATCATTGCCGCGTCGCATGACCCTATAGGCCTTTTGGGGCGCAGTCTTGATTTGGATGGATTTAAAGCAAGCAAAGTGCATCTGGAGCAGTGGTTATGACAAAACCTCTAAGCACGGCGGCGATATTTAAAGGCGTGGTAGCGCGTGATATTAGGCTTGCTTGGTCACAGGGTGGTACGGGCACAATGGCGTTATCATTCTTTTTGATAGCGGTTACTTTATTCCCGTTTGGTGTGGGGCCAGAGACAGAAATTTTAGCGCGCATTGCAGCGGGTGTTATTTGGGTTGTGGCGCTTTTGGCATGCCTCTTGAGCCTCGACCGTTTGTTCCAAGCAGATTATGAAGACGGTAGTTTGGATGACCTTGCTTTGTCGCCGCTTGGTCTTGTGGGTATTGCCTTTGCTAAAATAACAGCACACTGGTGTGCGACTATCTTACCGCTTATTGTGGTGGCTCCTTTGCTTGCGCTGTTGTTGAACCTGCCATCAGGCGCGTATCAGTTTTTGGTTCTGTCGTTACTTATTGGTTCACCCGCGCTTAGTTTGCTGGGGGCGATCGGGGCGGCGCTTACGGTTTCGGTCAGGCGTGGCGGGGTTTTGATGTCCTTGCTTGTGCTGCCGCTTTATATTCCCACACTGATATTTGGTGTGGGGGCGGTGGATGCTGCCAGCATGATGGGGAACCCTTTGCCGCATTTGGCTTTGTTGGGCGCTGTGTCACTGCTGTCTTTATTGATTGCGCCTTTTGCGGCAGCGGGTGCGCTTAGATTGGCATTGGAATGACATATGAAGCAGGTCGTTAGATTATCCCACCCTGAGACACCAGGTCGCACTTGCTGGTTGCGCCTTAAAGCGTTAGGTAAGGCCCATGCATAAATTCGCCAACCCAGCCAAGTTTAACCGTCTCGCAGATATAATTCTGCCGTGGATAATTGGCTTGACCGTTCTCGCCTTCGCCAGCGGACTTTATTATGCGCTGTGGGATAGCCCTGCTGACTATCAGCAAGGCGAAAGTGTGCGCATGATGTATGTGCATGTGCCAGCGGCTTGGTCTTCGATGTTTATTTATCTGTTTATCGCGGTGGCGAGCTTTGTTGCCTTGATATGGCGGCACCCGCTTGCACTTTTGGCGGGCAAGGCAGCCGCCCCTATAGGTGCAACTTTCACCGCACTTGCTCTGATTACCGGGTCTTTGTGGGGCAAGCCCATGTGGGGCACATATTGGCAATGGGATGGGCGCATGACGTCGGTTTTGGTGATGTTTTTCCTTTATCTAGGCTATATTGCCCTATGGGAAGCGATGGAAGATGATGAAAAAGCTGGACGGGCGGCCTCTATTTTGGCGCTTGTGGGTGTGGTTAACCTTCCTATTATCAAATTCTCTGTTGAATGGTGGAATACGCTTCATCAATCAGCCAGTGTGATGCGTATGGATGGCCCCGCGATGCCTACAGAAATGCTCAAGCCGCTGCTGATCCTTGGCATAGCGTATCAATTATATTTCGCTGTGGTTGTTTTGTGGCGTATGAAGCTTGAAATTAATCAGCGCAAGATTGATGTGATGCGCCGTATTGCTATGTCAGACGAGGGGTAAGCTATGGGCGATTACACCCTTTTTATTGAGGCGACTTACGGTATTTCTGGCGTGGCATTGTTGGTATTGGCGCTTGCCAGTTACCGTAAAATGAAAGCTACCGAACGCGAGGCAAAGCGCTTGCGCAGTTTACGGAAAGAACAAATCTGATGGCTGGATTGAAAACCCGGAAAAAACAAAGACTTATGGTGGTTAGCACTGCACTTGTGGTGTTCGTGGGCGCGGTAGCGCTGGTTTTGTTTGCTTTGGGTGGTGATAGCCTTAGCCTGTTTTTACAGCCATCCGCCGTTGTGGAAAAAAATATCCAGCAAGGTCAACGCTTCCGCCTTGGCGGCTTGGTGAAAGACGGCAGCTTTGAAAAGCAAGCCGACGGACTTACTTATAAGTTTGTGGTGACGGACTGTGTGGCTGATCTGCCTGTTTCTTATCGAGGCATCCTGCCGGATTTGTTCCGCGAAGGCCAAGGTGTTGTGACCGAAGGCAGGCTGGATGACAGCGGAGTATTTGTTGCCGACACAGTCCTTGCCAAACATGATGAAAATTACGCAGCCCCCGGAACAATGCCCAAAGATGCTGCGGCATGTGCGCACCCAACTGCTGAGGAGGCTCAGACCCCATGATCCCTGAGCTTGGGCATTTTGCACTGATCACAGCTTTGGTGCTTTCGCTTATTGGCGCAGTGGCTCCGCATGTCGGTATTCACCGAGGGGATAGCCGGTTAATGGCGCTGGCTGAACCAATTGCTTACGGGCAGTTTTTGATGATAGCCACAGCGTTTGGTGCGCTGACATATGCTTATTTGATCTCTGATTTTTCAGTGATGAATGTGGCGGCCAATTCCCATACAGCCAAACCACTGCTTTATAAAATATCAGGTGTATGGGGCAATCATGAAGGCAGCCTTATGCTGTGGGCTTTGATCCTCAGTCTGTTTGCCGCCGCCGTTGCCTTGCGGGGTAAAAAATTGCCGCTACGGTTTCGCTCAAGGGTTCTTGGGGTGCAAAGCGCACTTCTAGTAGGGTTTTTGCTGTTTATCGTGCTGACCAGCAACCCTTTCCTGCGGCTTGACCCTGCCCCATTTGAAGGAGACGGCCTCAACCCTTTGCTGCAAGACCCCGGCCTCGCCTTCCATCCGCCGATGCTTTATCTAGGCTATGTGGGCCTTAGTATCGCCTTTTCTTTTGCTGTGGCCGCCTTGATTGAGGGCGAAGTGACCCCCTTATGGGCGCGCTGGGTACGCCCTTGGACACTTGCGGCATGGATATTCCTAACGGGCGGTATCGCGCTGGGTAGCTGGTGGGCATATTATGAACTTGGCTGGGGTGGCTGGTGGTTCTGGGACCCGGTTGAAAATGCCAGCTTTATGCCGTGGCTGGCGGCGACGGCATTGCTGCATTCTTCCATAGTTGTTGAAAAACGTGACGCTTTGAAAAGCTGGACAATCCTTTTGGCGATTGTGGCCTTTTCTTTCAGTTTGCTTGGCACTTTTTTGGTGCGGTCAGGCGTTTTGACATCTGTTCATGCCTTTGCAGTGGATCCAAAGCGCGGAGTTTTCATCCTTGCGTTTCTGGCGCTTACGATAGGCGGCTCGCTCGCACTATATGCGTGGCGCGCTCCAAGGCTGTCTCCCAGCGGAATGTTCGGTATGGTGAGCCGCGAAAGTGCGCTTGTGCTGAATAATATTTTGCTTGCTACCTTTGCGGCGGTGGTGCTGGTGGGTACGCTTTATCCCCTCGTTCTTGAAGCGGTAAACGGCACACAGATCACTGTTGGCCCGCCTTTCTTTGAATATGCAGCCGTGGTTTTGATGAGCCCCTTGATCGTAGCGCTTGGCTTTGGGCCTTTGCTTGCGTGGAAGCGAGGCCGGATCAGCAAAGCGGCTCAGATATTGTTGCCAGCAGTGATTGTGGCGCTTGTGGTGTTTTGGCTTACTATTTGGACAAGTGCGGGCGGTATTTTTATGACCGGGGTTGGCATTGGTTTGGCTTTTTGGCTGATAGCGTCCGTGCTGCTTGAAATAGCAGAGCGCACGAAATTATTCCGCCGACCAAGTCAGTTTTTCCAAAACGCCAAGCGCGTGCCGCGTGCCACATGGGGCATGAGTCTGGCCCATATGGGGCTGGGAATTATCTTGTTAGGTATTACCGCGAGCGAAGCCTGGACCAACGAAGCCCTTGTGTTGATGAAAGAAGGCGATACTCAAAAAGTGGGTCGCTATAGTTTTACCTTAAAATCGGTTGAGCCGATCGCAGGGCCCAATTATACGGCTGTACGGGCTCAGTTTTTGGTTAAAGAGCGCAATCAAGATATCGCGCGGCTCTATCCCGAAGACCGTGTATATAGCGATCCGCCCATGAATACGACCGAGGCTGGCATTCATTCGCTTGCACGGGGGGATTTATACGCTGTGATCGGCGAATATGCTGGGGGGGATGCTTGGTCGGTCCGGCTTTATTTCAAACCCTTGCTTTCGGGCTTGTGGCTGGGTGCGGGCTTTATGGTGCTTGGTGGCTTGGTCTCACTATCAGATCGTCGGCAGCGTATAGGAGCACCGTCAGGGCGAAAAAAGCAGCGACATATATCGCGAAAACCCAGAAAAACTGAGGGTTCAGCATGAGTA
>WFTS01000150.1 GCA_015485385.1 Kordiimonadales bacterium
ACCATATAGTACGCGTTCAAAACCACAGCGTAGCCGCCAATTTAGCCAGCAACGGTGTGGGCGTTGCGATTATAGATAGCGTAACGGCCGCCTACGCCCAGCGTTACTATAGAGGCCGAAATTTCAAAATTCGCAGGATTAAGAACGCGCCCGCGCTTGATGTCACAGCTGTCTATTCGTACGAACATCCCCTGAACAAACATGCCAAGCGTTTTATCGACATTTTCCGCAAATATTTCAAAGGCTTACAGCCATAGTGCGGCCCTGCGCCCTGCACACAAGTGTCACACATATTTGCCTCCGGCTTTAATCCCCTTATATCTGTAAGGAAACCCTCGGGTTCCTAAGAAACATGCTGCAAAGATAAAAGGCCTCAGCCATGAGTATCAAAGCGATTAGAACACCGGATGAGCGATTTGAGAATTTACCGGATTATGCCTTTGCGCCAAACTATGTCGACGACCTAAAAGGTTATAAAGGCCTGCGCGCACATTATCTTGATGAAGGCCCAGCGTATGCTGAACGCACGTTTTTGTGCCTACACGGCGAACCCTCTTGGGCCTATTTATACCGGCATATGATCCCCTATTTCACTGGCTCTGGCGCGCGGGTAATTGCCCCGGATTTCTTTGGGTTTGGGCGCTCTGACAAGCCGCTTGACTATGATGATTATACGTTCCATTTCCACCGCGATTTTCTGCTCAGGTTGATCGAACGATTAGACCTGAAAAATATCACCCTTGTGTGCCAAGACTGGGGCGGGCTTTTGGGGTTAACACTTCCGGTGGACATGCCCGGTCGCTTCACGCGGCTGATTGTCATGAACACCGCTCTTGCAGTTGGCAAGCCCGCGGGGAAAGGCTTTGACCAATGGCGCGCTTACTGTAAAAATACGCCCGACATGGCTGTGGGCGACTTGATGAAGCGCGCAACCCCGCAGCTAACCGATGCCGAGGTCATGGCTTATGACGCCCCTTTCCCCGATGCACGCTACAAAGCTGGCGTGCGCAAATTTCCGCAACTGGTCATGACAGACCCTTCGATGGAAGGGGTGGAAACCTCTAAGCGTGCTGCCAAATTTTGGGCTGAAGATTGGCAAGGTCAAAGCTTTATGGCTATCGGGATGCAAGACCCGGTCTTAGGCCCTCCCGCCATGCGCCAACTTCAGAAATTGATAAAAGATTGCCCCGAACCGCTGGAAATTCCAGACGGTGGCCATTTTGTCCAAGAATGGGGACATATCGTTGCCCCTGCAGCACTGAAATATTTTTCAGATATTTAGACGCTCAAGATTTTGTTGGGGCCCGTTATGGTGATGCCTCGCCCCAAAACTCTAAATTATTTTTGCGTTCAACCCGGCGGTCAGTTTTCAAATCTAGCATAGCCTCAAGCCCGGCTTCAGCGAACATCGTGCGAACTGCAGCCTGTGCAGCAGCGTCCATGCCCTTAACCGCGCCCGTTAGGCGTTGCAGCATGTAAAAACGGTAAGGCATCACGGCGGTTTCCAGCTCTATCCCGCGCCAGTTAAATTTGGCCTTGCCAATGATACGTTCGCCCGGCTCTTTAAGCCCAAGCGTTCCGCCTTTAATGCCTGGGTGCGCCGAAAGCCATTTGTTTGCAAATCCAACATGGGCGCGTATTTCCGGCAGATAATCTTCAGCCACAAACGCCATTAATGTGTGCAGTGTTTGAGGCATAGTCTCTGGCGTATAAAATCCTTTTTCATAGTCCTGATAGTCTGACGCGCTTTGATCATAGGCGTTCATACGCTCAACCCAACGCCAAACGCGTGGTGCTATTTTCTTCATCAGGCTTGAGGGGTTTGGATCACGGCCAAGGTGCGCATATAACGGCGCGATTAAGCCATAGTCCCCAATCGACGGCACACCGCCAAGTAAATAAGGGGCATGTTCTAAATGCGCATCAAACAGCCTAAGGAAATCGCTGTAGGCAGCTTCGATCACGGGAATAGACGCTTTGGATACACCAAAAAAGCCCATTGCCCCCTTCATTCTGCTACTGGCAGCCTCGAAAAACTGGTCCCCCATCGTCGCGGCTTCTTGCGGTGACATGCCGACGCAAAATTCATTTTTGATGAAGGGCATATTATCGTCATCAAAATTCCAGCGGTAATGCATCGCAGGACGTAGCAAACCTTCCCCGCCGTATAATTCAAACAAATGGGCAACCGCACGCATAAGCGGGTCTGTTGGTACGGCCGGATACCGCCGCCCTCCCTGCGCCTCGAAATAATCGATAATATCAGCCCCGTCCTGTAACAGCGTGCCGTCTGGTGTTTCGACAACAGGGATGATCCAGCGCCCAAGCTTTCCTGCAATTTTTTCGCGGAAATATGTGCTGCCCGCCGCCCGTTCTTCAAAAGGGATACCCTGCTTACGCAGATAAGACCGCACCTTGCCCGTATAAAGTGAAAGCGGCATGCCATAAAGGATGTAAGGAGCAGTCATTGGATGTCTCTTTCCCTAGATTAAATCGAACCAAACAAGAGGTTTTTCCTGAATAAGTAGGAAACTAGGGCAGCACGGAAAGCCTTCAATAGCAATTCTTTAACGATTATGTGATCATTATAATAATTATGTGATCACTGATATGGGGGCCGATGCCACACTGGAAGGAGCAGTCTTAGGCTCCGGTTAAGGATGGATCATAATTTCAATTCAGAAATTTCTTTTCTCATGCATCCTTTCTTTAGCCGTGTCCGGCTTGGCTGTAGCCGCTGACATTCCGGTTAAGCCCTGCAAACTGAAAGATCCAGAAACAGCGCACACTATCCAGATAACATCTGGTTTCGGCTGGCCCCACAATGGGCCTAACAACACTGGTGTCTTCTCCGAATTAATGACAGAAGCTTTCTGTCGTCTTGGCTTGAAAGCGAATATAGCGCAGCTTCCCGCTGCGCGCAGTATCGTGCAAGCCAACGCTGGCGCCTTTTTTGGCGAAGGTCCGCGCCGCTGGAGTTTAGCGGGCCAATATAAAAATTTATTATTAACCCAGCCCTATCTATACGAACTGAAATTTTCGGCTTTCTCAACACGGCCCTTAAAGGTTTCCAGTTATAATGATCTCGCGGCTTACCACGTTGGCACCGTCTTGGGGCGAAAAAGCGTTGAACGCAACCTCACCGCCGTTTTGGAAGATTTTATTACCGCCACAAATGCACAGGTTATTTTTAATGCGCTAAAGGAAAACCGTATTGATATTGTTGTTCTTGACGAACCCTCCGGCCATTATTTTGCCCATAAGGCAGGGATAAACAAACTTTATATCGCAGAGCTGGAGCGCCACCCGTTTCATTTATTGGTCAATAAAAAGTACCGCAAGGATATTCCCAAAATAGAGGCGGCTTTGCGCGATCTCTCTAAAGAAGGTTTCGCAAAAAAACTGTTCGAGAAAAACACCCTGAAGGACAAGCCTGCCGACCACCGCTTACAGTTGGCAAAATAACAAGCCTTCCAATGGGGTTTCCATCATTTTCCAGACACCATACCCTCAAACGCCTGAGAAAAATTATACGCGTCGCCCGGCCAGCGTGCTGATAGATAATGCCTGTCACGGCA
>WFTS01000151.1 GCA_015485385.1 Kordiimonadales bacterium
ATATTGGATTTCTCGAAAATCGAAGCAGGCAAGTTAAATTTGGAAATTATCCAATTCAACATGCAAAGCCTTGTGGAAGATGTTTGTGAATTAATGGCGATCAAGTGCCGCGAAAAAAATATCGAGCTCTTGTTACGGTATGTTCCCGGGACTGCACAAATGGTGATGGGGGACCCAGGGCGTGTCCGCCAGATATTACTGAACTTACTATCCAATGCCGTCAAATTTACAGAAAAAGGCTATGTCTTTCTGACTGTGCGGTCTTCATCCGCTGAAAACGGAATGGCTAATTTTGAAATTGATGTCGAGGATACCGGCATAGGCATTCCAAAAGACAAGCAAGCTCTCATTTTTGAGGAATTTAGCCAAGCTGACAGTTCAACAACACGTCAATTTGGAGGAACGGGCCTTGGCCTTTCTATTTGTCTACGGCTTATCCATTTGATGCAAGGCAGCATAGAGCTGACAAGCGTTGAAGGCCAAGGATCTAATTTCTTGGTTAAAGTATCGTTTAAAGAAGCTGCAGATGAAAAGAGGCAACCTGTTCCTTTGGTCGCGCATTCGATCTCTAATCTTCGGGTTCTTGTTGTAGACGATTGCGAAATATCTCACTTAATAGTGGCAGAACAATTGCGCGAAATTGTCTCAAAAGTATCCTGTGTTTATTCAGGGTCGGAGGCCTTACAAGTGCTGCGCGCTGCCCAAAAAGATGGGGCACCATTTGATGTTGCATTGCTGGATTTTTGTATGCCTTCTATGGATGGTTTGTCACTGGCAACCGAGATACTGCAGGATAGCTTAATCGCACATACCAAGTTAATTATGATTACATCTTCGCCCCAAAAGGGGGATGGTAAAAATCTTCAAGGCATGAATTTCTCGGGATATCTTACAAAGCCTGTCTTTCCCGGCGAGATAGCGAAAATGCTATCGGTTGTTACTGCTAATCAAGATGGAATAGACATACCCCTTGTGACCCGTCACACCCTTAAAGATGTCCAAAAAAATACGAACAAAGCGTCTCAAGATACCACGAAAGAAACGCGCTTCAGTGGCATGGAAATATTGCTGGCAGAGGATAATAAAATTAATCGCATGATTGCGACGTCTATTCTTGAAGGGGTTGGCTGCGTGGTGACACCGGCTGAAAATGGGGCTGTGGCTGTGGAAAAAATGAAAAGCCAACGGTATAATTTGGTGTTTATGGATTGTCAGATGCCGGAAATGAGTGGGTATGAAGCCACTGAAACAATTCGGGTATTTGAAGCAAATAAAAAAATGACCCCGACGCCAATCATTGCCCTGACAGCAAATGCTATGAAGGGCGATAAGGAACAATGCATAAAAGCAGGTATGGATGATTATATCACCAAGCCGATTATGCCCGTCGATATAGAGAACATATTATCAAAATGGTTGGCTGATACATTACCATAGAGTTTATGTCTTAATTGTATCAATGATGGGCTGTTCGCACTGCACTGAATTGACGCCGAGATCAAAAACAGCCTAGATACGCTTGGACTTTTTAGATTAGGAGCGTTCTATGTTGATGAAAGCCGTTGTGATGGTGTCTTTTTTGGCACTGACATCTAGCCTTAACCCGCTTGGTGCAGATGAGCAGACTGTACCAAAATCCCAAGTTGAGCGCCCCACATACCCATTCGACACTGAGGAGATGTATGACCCTGCTGTGGTCCCGGCCTACGCTGGAGATCATGCGAAAATATACGCTCATATTGACGGCGCTATTGAGGACCATACGAAGGCGTTGCAACGATGGCTTCGCCAGCCGTCTATCAGTGCGCAAAATAAGGGCATAATGGATATGGCCGAAATGTTGCGCGGTGACTTGGAGGGCATGGGTTTTAAGGAAACCACGCTTGTTCCAACCGACGGCCACCCGGGGGTTTGGGGCTATTATGATGCGGGCGCAGAAAAAACACTGCTGATCTATATGATGTATGATGTGCAGCCCGTAAACGAGGAAGACTGGCAAAGCCCCCCGTTTGAAGCCAATCTTATTGATCACAAACTTGGCAAAGTGGTCATGGCGCGCGGGGCAATGAACCAAAAGGGGCCAGAGCGCGCCTTTTTAAATGCGCTTCAGTCGATCATTGCCGTTAATGGTACGCTGCCGGTAAACCTGATGATCGCAGCTGAGGGAGAAGAAGAGCTTGGCTCCCCACATTACCCGCAGATTGTGGATGCCTACGAAGACCGCATGAAGATGGCTGATGGTGTTCTGTTCCCGATGAGCTCACAAGGCCCCGACGGCAATTCCAGCATGATATTGGGCGTTAAAGGCATTTTATATTTTGAAATAGAGGCACGAGGCGGTGATTGGGGTGGCCCGAGGAAGGCTGAAATTCATGGCTCTTATAAAGGCATTGTGGATTCTCCGACCCTGCGGCTTATCAAAGCCATTAGTAGCCTTACAAGTAAGGACGGCAATACGATTTTAGTGCCGGGATATTACGACAATATTCAAGCGCCCACGCATGAAGAGCAATTGCTTTTGAATAAGGTTGTTAGCGTTCGTAATGATGCAGAAATACAAAAGTCTTTTGGTGTAAGCCGTTGGATCGACGGACAAACAGGCCGGGATGCACTGGTTGACCTGATGTATAACCCAACGTTGAACGTTGATGGCATGTGGTCTGGTTATACAGGCCCCGGAGTGAAAACTATTTTACCGCACATGGCGACTGCTAAAATGGATAGCCGCCTGCCGCTGGGCCAAAATCCAGACGATATGCTTGCAAAAATACGCGCTTATTTGGATGCAAATGGGTTCGGCGATATTGTTCTTCGTAAGCTTTCTGGGTATCCGGCTGCCCAAACATCTGTCAGCACTGGTTTAAGTGAGGCCGTGATCTCGGTCTATAATAAATATACCGAGGGACTGTCTGTGAACCCGCGTGTGGCGGGCAGTGCGCCATTTTACCAGTTTACAGATAGGCTCGGGTTGCCAATGATCCCCGCAGGGCTTGGCTATGGTCGGGGCGCACACGCACCCAATGAAATTTTTCTGATCACACCGGGTGAAGGTGTGAAAGCGGCGGGTCTTGCAGATATTGAAAAATCTTATGTGGATATGATCTTTGCTGTCGCTAAGGCGGGAAGAAAATAACCATATTTTAGGGCAGGGCACAGGAAAATCTGTTATAGTTTCTGTGCCCTCCTGTTTCATGCCCACAGAAGGACTCTGGTTTAAATATAAAACAACGGAGTCTTAAAATGAGTATTGCCCCAACCATCCAAAATTACCTGCGCGAAACCGGGATTGAGTATGATCTTGTTCCGCATTCGCCGTCTTATACTGCTAGCCAAAGCGCGCAGTCTGCCCATATTAGTGGGGATGCCCTTGCCAAGGGTGTTCTATTGAATACAGACCATGGTTATATGATGGCCGTGGTGCCTGCATCGAAAAAAGTAGACCTATCTGGGCTTAGTCACACAATGAAAGAGCGTCTAGGGCTTGCCGGTGAAGATGAAATCGACATGATTTTTGATGACTGTGATCCGGGTGCAGCCCCTGCTTGTGCATCTGCTTATGCAATGCGGGTTGTTGTTGATACAAGCCTTGATAATCAGGATGATTTATACCTAGAAAGCGGTGATCACGAGACCCTGATCCATGTGAAAAAAGCGGCCTTTGCCAGATTGATGGCCGAGGCCGAACATGCAGGCATAATTCGGTCACATTAAACCGTTATCACGCGACCTTGAATTGACGCCTTGATTGAAATTGGCGATTGGAGTGCTATCGGCAATATATGTCGTGCGGCATACATCAGGGAGCAAAATATGACGGATGCAACAGCGGCGAAGGTGCCAGCATATAGCGTGCTGGAGGAAGTCTTGAGTGCGAGCACTCATGCGCTTGGGGCCTTGCTTGGTATTGCGGCGTTGGTGATGTTGCTTCTCAAAGTGGGTGGGCACGGTGTTATCGCTGTGACCGCAGTGTCCATTTACGGCGGCTGTATGATTTTTATGTACCTTAGTTCAGCAGCTTACCACAGTGCCTTCAACAGCAAATATCAGCATTTTCTCAAGATGCTGGACCACAGTGCGATTTATTTTAAAATTGCAGGCAGTTACACTCCGTTTGCCCTTATCAGCTTGCCTGCTACAACAGGCCTCTGGGTCGTTGGCGGGGCGTGGGGCGCTGCGCTAACGGGGACGATATTCAAACTAACCGCCTATGTGCGAAGATCCGGCAAAAGCTTTAACTGGGTTTCGCTTGCGCTCTATTTATTAATGGGGTGGGCAGGGGTTTTAATGGTGGGACCGCTTGCACAGGTGCTGCCTGCAGACGCGCTGATTTGGTTATTTGCAGGCGGGGCTTGTTATACGGTTGGTGCTGTATTTTATGCAATTAAATCCGTCCCTTATTTTCATACAGTATGGCATATATTTGTGCTTGCAGGCAGCGCTTGCCATTTTGTTGCAATTTATTGTTATGTGGTCTAAACCGCTGCGGTGGAACAGCCATCGCGCATCATAGAAACCAACCAAACAGGCCCGCATGATCGGCTTGAGGCCTCTGTGCGAAAGCATTTTGCGCATCCCTTTAAACGGCCCATTGCGGATCATACTCGCGCGGCTTTTGAGGCCGTTGAAACACACCTGCGCAAACATAAGCGACCGCTGATCTTTGATAGTTGTTGCGGCGTGGGCGATAGCAGCCGCTTGCTGGCGGTAGAGTATCCCGATCACTGGGTGGTGGGCGTTGATAAATCCGAGCACCGTTTGGCAAAAGAGCGCGCAGGTAAAGAACCGGAAAACCTGATCCTTGTGCGTGCTGACCTCAATGATTTTTACAGGCTTGCTGCGGCGGCAAGTTGGCACGTGGTGCGGCACTATATCCTGTATCCCAATCCGTGGCCCAAGGCTGTGCATTTGGGGCGGCGCTGGCACGGTTCCCCGGTTTTCCCCGATATGCTACGGCTTGGTGGGCGGTTAGAACTGCGGTCAAATTGGAAGCTCTATCTGGAAGAATTTCAGATCGCGCTTGGCGTTGCTGGGCACACAGGCACGCTGGCCGCGTTCAAGCCGAAGGCTTACCTAACCCCGTTTGAGCGTAAATACGCCGAAAGTGGCCAGCCACTATGGCGGTTAGTCGCCCAGCTTTAATCCTCGCCGGTTAGCCAGCCG
>WFTS01000152.1 GCA_015485385.1 Kordiimonadales bacterium
AAAAGGGCTGAGGCCTGCAGATACTATGGATAGCCAACAGGCCTAAACCGCACCCTCAAGCCCGAAAATCTCAAAACAAGTGGGACTAAAACGCTCGGCTGCGGTTGCGCGCGTGCTTTTCATTTGGTGGTGTGGGGCGTGGCTGCGGTTTTGTTGTTATTTTGGCTGCGGCTCTCGCCTGTGATTTTGGCTACGGCTTCGGCTACGGCTTTGGTTCCCTCGGTCGTTTGGGTGTATGGGCCGCTTGCTTTGGTTGCGAGGAAACAAGCAAACGACCCATCAATGGGACCAGCTTGAGCCAGTCACCAGCGCCCATATCCCCCACCTGATTGGGGGATATATGTGCCAAAGTTTATGCCTCTACGCCCGCCGGTCATTTGGTATGCAGGGCCACCCGCGTATCCCGATTTATAATAGCCAGCACCACCTCGAGAGGCTTCGGCATAGGTTAGGCGTTCAGCAAGGTTTTGATAAAAATAGGTCGCTTGCTTATTGATTTTATAGGCCAGTTGGAGGCTTAAGCTGTTGGCAGCTTTAGCGCCGATTTTCCTAGCAATTTCATAGCGGTAGCCAGGGGATGATTTGCGAAAAAGTCTCTCCACGCCGCCAGATGGCATACGGTTTGTGGGTTGAACACCGCAGTTTGTGGCGGCGCGCAAATTGGTGCCATAGCTGAAGTTTTTGGCTGACCGCAGCGTGAATTGTTCGCGGTCTCGACCAATGTTTTTCAAGTCCAGTTTCAGATTATACCGGGCGTAAGCTTCGCCTTTTTCTTTGATTTTGGTGTAAAATGCCCGCTTGAATATTCCGCAGGGTCCACCGGCATATTTATGGTGCTTCTTGTATTTCCGTCCCTTTTGCTTGCGGTCTATGACGCGGAAATTCAAGTCATAGCCGGTGCGGCGCACTTGAACGATAAGGTCAGCATAAGCAGGGCTGTTTACCAGTTTAACATAAGCTGGAAGCAGGTAGGAAAGCTGGCGCACGTTAGGTGGCGCCTGAGTTTCGGCCGTATTGCCGCTGGTATCTTTAACGGCGACTTTAACAAAAACCCGCATTGGATATGCCTGTCGGAACGCTGGATTATTTGCTTGAAACTGCGGGGGCGGGGCCACTGGTTCCGCATTATTCACAGACCGGGCATCAGCGTTCACAGGAAGGGCCGCAGCCCCCAAAACAACAGCGCTAGCGAGGATATTTCGGCAAAATATTTTGCTGAATGAAAGGGATGTTTTTAGCGCAGAAAGCGGGGTGGGCTGTTTTTTTGGGGGCATGATTTTGTCTCCATCTAAGCTGATGAAACCACCATAAGGACAGAGGGCTTAGGGAAAGCTGAGTAGAATATTCAGCTGGCGTTAAGCTTGTTTTGCCAGTTTTGGAGCATGCAAAAATTTGGGGGGAACCAGAGAAAATGCCGGAAAATCATGTGACAAGACAGTGCAATTACCGCAGGTAAAACTCGGGTATTAGTCTTTTCTTTTCATGGTGTTAGCGCTGTTTGTGTCTCATATTTCAGTGAGACGTATTTTTGTGACATTTAGGGGCTTTTGTCACACTTAAAGTGCACCGTGACAATGTTTAAACTTTTTGCCTGAGCAACAAGGGCAGGCGTCATTCCGGCCCACTGTGGAAAATGGGTTTTGCGCTTGTTTTGGCTTTTTCAAAGCCGAGCCTTCAGCGCTTGCAACAGCCCCGTGGCAATGCTTGAATTTTTGCCCTGTCCCGCACGGGCAAGGAGCATTGCGCGGCACGTTATTATCCCATGTTGAGGTGTCGTTGGGATTGATCCCGCCAATCATTTCATTGGCCCCGGTTGTGGGGTCAAGATGCTGTTCTTCGGTAATTAACGGAGCATCTGGTTCAAGAAAACCGGGGTCCATCTGCGGCGCAAGTTCAACGCGGCCAAGCAGTTGGATCACATTTTCGCGGGTGTGATAGAGCATGCTTTCAAACAGCCCGAATGCCTCGGTTTTATATTCGTTCAGCGGGTCACGCTGGCCGTATGCCCGAAGGCCAACACCTTGGCGCAAGTGATCTAAATTTTGAAGATGATCCTTCCATTCTTGATCAACAACCTGAAGTAAAAGGCTTTTTTCGATACTATTCCAAATATCGGCACCGTATTTCTCGGCCTTATTGGCGATCAATTCGCTGGCTTTTTCTTCCAGCCTTTCGATCATCACATTGTCGTCCACGCCTTCTTCTTTGCCCCAATCGATCACTGAAACATCAGGCAGCCCAAGGATATTTTCCACATCGGCTTGCAAAGCCTCTAGGTCCCACTGGGCGGGATAGGATTTTGGCGGAATGTGGTTTTCAACCAAGTTACACACAACATCCGCGCGCATATCAGCAACAGTTTCGCTCACTTCGTCAGCATCCATAATTTCACGGCGCTGTTCGTAAACAACTTGGCGCTGGTCATTCATAACATCGTCAAACTTTACCAAGTTTTTACGGATGTCATAATTGCGTGCTTCTACTTTCTGCTGGGCCTTCTCGATCGCTTTGTTGATCCATGGATGGATGATGGCCTCGCCGTCTTCAATGCCAAGCCGCACAAGCATACCGTCCATGCGTTCTGGCCCGAAAATACGCATCAAATCATCTTGAAGCGAGAGGAAAAACTTCGACCGGCCCGGATCCCCTTGGCGGCCTGCGCGGCCCCGCAACTGGTTATCAATACGGCGGCTTTCGTGGCGTTCGGTCGCCATGATATATAGCCCACCAGCTTCGATCACTTTCTCTTTTTCTGCGTTGACTTCGCGCGTGATCTTCTCGGTGATTTTCTTGATTTTTGCGGCGTCAGTGATGCCGTCTGTTTCTGCTTTGATGCGCATTTCAGCGTTGCCGCCAAGCTGAATATCTGTCCCGCGCCCGGCCATATTGGTCGCAATGGTAATGGCGCCCAAACGCCCGGCTTGGCTAACAATATAGGCTTCTTTTTCGTGATGGCGGGCGTTCAGAACATTATGTTTGATTTTCTTTTTCTTCAAAAAGTTTGATAATGTTTCTGATTTTTCGATGGAAACTGTACCAACCAAAACCGGTTGGCCACTATCGCGTGCGGCTTCAATATCCTTGAGGATCGCATTAAATTTTTCATCGGCTGTGCGGTAAAATTCATCATGTTCATCAACGCGCGCGACAGGAACATTGGTCGGAATTTCAATAACGCCCAGCCCGTAAATGTCACCAAATTCTTCTGCTTCGGTTACGGCGGTGCCGGTCATGCCTGACAATTTGGGGAACATGCGGAAATAATTCTGGAATGTAATTGACGCCAGCGTTTGGTTCTCAGGCTGGATTTCCACGCCCTCTTTGGCTTCAAGCGCTTGGTGCAGCCCACCAGAATAACGGCGACCATCCATCATGCGGCCAGTAAATTCGTCAATGATGATCACTTTATTGTCTTTGACAATATAGTCGGTATCGCGCTCGAACATGGTGCGGGCCTTCAGCGCCTGATCCACATGATGCACGATAGCTGTATTTTCATAATCATATAGATTTTCAGATTTCATCAGGCCTTCTTTGATCAAAACCTGCTCAATCCGTTCGGTACCGCTTTCTGTCAGCGAAACATTTTTGGACTTTTCGTCTTTTTCGTAATCATCCTCGCTGATGGTGCTGATCACTTTATCAATCAACATATATAAATCGGATTTATCGTCCGTTGGGCCTGAAATAATCAAAGGCGTGCGGGCTTCATCGACCAAGATCGAATCCACTTCATCGACGATGGCAAACGCAAACTCGCGCTGTACCATTTCGTCTTTGTGGAATTTCATATTGTCGCGCAGATAATCAAAACCAAATTCGTTATTGGTGCCGTAAGTGATATCGGCGGCATAGCTTTCGCGGCGTTCCTCGTCACTTTTGCCGGGGATTACAACGCCGGTTGTTAGTCCCAAAAAGCCGTAAACTTGCGCCATCCATTCCGCATCGCGTTCGGCTAGATAATCATTCACAGTCACAACATGCACGCCCTTGCCGGGGAGCGCATTTAAGTAAGCAGCCAGTGTGGCGACTAAGGTTTTACCCTCGCCGGTTTTCATTTCGGCGATGCTGCTGTCGTTCAATACCATGCCGCCAATAAGCTGCACATCATAGTGCCTTAGGCCAATGGCACGCGTCGCGGCTTCGCGTACAACGGCGAAGGCTTCTACCAAAAGATCATCAAGCTTGGTGCCTGCTTTTAGGCGATCACGGAATTCCTGAGTTTTATGTTTCAGGTCTGCATCAGATAGTTTTTGCATGTCAGGCTCAAGCGCATTGATCGCTTCGACCTTGGGTTGGAGCTTCGCTAAATAACGATCATTTGCCGATCCAAATAATTTTTTAGCGATTTTAGATAATCCAAGCATAGTCACTTTCCGATACAAAAGCATTCGGCTAACAGGGCGTTTTTGATGCCGAACCAGAGGCACAGATAAGTATCTGACAAGCCTGTGTCAACCAAAGCCTTTGTGAAGAGAGCCATATAATTTCAGCAGGTCCAGAGTTGGGTCTTGCGACTTATTTAATATGGGGCCATCATATGAGCTGATTTTCACCGTTTAAGTCTGTTGGTTTTATCATGTCTGATCTGCCCCGTTCGCCTTTAGCTCCTGACCATTTTCCGCCCATGCTAGCTGTTCCGGGGGTGGAAATGGGCGCCGTTGCTGCAGGGCTAAAATATAAAGGCCGTCCAGACCTTTTGATGATGACCTTTGCTGAAGGCACCCGGGCTGCCGGGGTTTTTACAAAATCAAAAATGCCTGCTGCGCCGGTGGATTGGTCCAAACACGCGCTTGAGGCCTCACAGTCATTGGTGCGAGGGCTTGTGGTTAATGCGGGCAATGCAAATGCCTTTACCGGCGAAAAAGGGCTGCGGGCTGCCCGGAAAACCGCAGCCATTGCAGCGGGGGTTTTAAACTGTGAACCCGATCAAATCTTGCTGGCCTCTACCGGCGTGATTGGGGAACCACTAGATGTCACCGGGTTTAAAAAATATCTACCGCGCATAAACGGCGGCTTGTCGGCCAATATGTGGCGTGACGCCGCAAAGGCGATCACCACCACCGACACGTTTATCAAGGGCGCCAGCCGCGTGGTTGAGGTAGGCGGCAGACAAGTGGCTTTATCTGCCATCGCCAAAGGCTCGGGTATGATTGCGCCTGATATGGCCACAATGCTTGGGTTTCTGTTCACCAATGCCCCGCTAACAGCATCGTGCTTGCACCGTCTGTTGCAGCAAGGGGCCGAGAAAAGTTTCAACTGCGTTACTGTGGACGGTGATACATCCACCAATGATACCCTGTATGCGTTCGCGACAGGCGGGGCTTTTTCGCAGGATCTGATCGATGACCCCGAAGACCCCCGGCTGGAAAATTTCAAAAAGGCTTTTTTTGCAGTCCTAATAGATTTGGCCCAGCAGTTGGTGCGCGACGGTGAAGGGGCGACAAAATTTGTCACCCTTAGGGTTGAGGGTGCCGTGGATGAACAGTCTGCCAAAAAGATTGCTTTAACGGTTGCCAATAGCCCCTTGGTGAAGACGGCCATTGCCGGAGAAGATCCAAATTGGGGCCGAATTGTCATGGCTGTCGGGCGCGCTGGCGAACCCGCAGACAGGGACAAGCTTGCCATCTGGATTGGCGGCGAAGAGGTGGCGCAAAATGGTTTGGTATCCCCTCGCTACTGTGAAGAAACCGCAGCAGAACATATGAAAACCGCAGAAATTGATATTCGTATCCATGTGGGTGTTGGCAAAGCAAGCGCAACCGTTTGGACGTGCGATCTGACACATGGTTATATCAGCATCAATGCGGATTACCGCAGCTAGGGCGCTGAATTTAATGCGCTTCAATGCGTTTCAATGAGCTTCAAAGGGCTTTACAGGGCATCAATGGGCTTCCTGTATAATCCCCCCATATAATCCTCCCCTATATTCCTCCTCACCCCGGTTAAATCTGCCTGCTTGCAATCTTAGCTGATATTTTAACCGGGTGTTTTTTACCGTGTAACAGCCACTTTTGGCCTAAGTCCTTGCTATTATTCAGGCAATTTTCTGGCATGACTATTGAATAGTCTCGGGCGGGGTAATGAAAACGAAAAGTGCCGGAGACAAAATATGCCAACTGTAAACCTTGAACTGCAAATGAAGTTCCTGCGAGAATTGGATGAAGCGCTAACCGATGCGCTTGGCCGTTATTCTGATGATGGTGCTGAAAAGCTCGAAGAGCTGAAATATATGAAAAACGAAGTGCTGCGTGCGCGCCGTATTATTTCAGAGCGCATTGATGCGGGCGATTCTATAGAGAAGCCTCAAAATTCGGGCCTTTATGACGGCTACCAAGAAGCCGCTTTTAGCTAAACCGCACATAAGCCTAAGGTAACTGCCGCTAAGCTTAATTGTTTATCGTAGCGGCTACTTCGTCAGTGCTGTTTCCCAGCATGGTGAATATAGCAATCACCAAATCAGCAAGCGTGCCGACGCCTCCCGCGATACCAAGGGCGATCAGACCCGCCAGCAGCCCGTATTCTACCGCCGTGGCTCCGGCAACGGACCGCTTTAATTGCCCAATAATATTTGGGAATATCCCGTTCACTGTAAATGCTTTTATCATCCTAAACCCTATCTCATGCCTTGCCTTCTAGGTGAGGCTGCACCCAAAGCCTTAACCAGCGGTTAAAGCTTGAATTTGGGTAAATTTGTCGCTACTGACGGGCGCATGGATGATTGCCCCGAACCCAATGTACGACTTGATGCAGGCCTGCCAACGGTGCTGGTTGCAGCGATTGCGCTTATTGATCTTGATGGCCGGGTTCTTATTGCCCAGCGCCCAGAGGGTAAATCCATGGCGGGGCTATGGGAATTTCCCGGCGGCAAGGTAGAGGCCGGGGAACTACCCGAAGCGGCCTTGATCCGGGAATGCAAAGAAGAACTGGATATTGATATCACGGCTGCGTGCCTTGCACCGTTTGCGTTTGCCTCGCATAGCTATGAAAAGTTCCATCTGCTGATGCCGCTGTTTTTATGCCGCAAGTGGGAAGGCCTTGTGCGCGGCATGGAGGGCCAGCAAACCAAATGGGTGAAAATCCGCGACTTGGGCAGCTATGCCATGCCACCCGCTGACGAGCCTTTGGTGGCGATGCTGCGGGATTTCTTCTAAAATCAGATCAGGGCTTTACTGGATCAGGATTTTGTTTGGGCACCCGGTTTTAAGGCGTCTGAAAGCCGCATGGCGGCGCTTCCGGGCTTTAGGGGTTTTTGCTGGCTTTCATGAGGATGCCAACCCGTTAGATACATGATCTGAAAAGTGGCAGGGATACGCCCGTTTTCCAGCCCATATTCTGTTTGATAAATCTCGCAAGCCCGCATCATCACATCGCGCCGCAAGGGCTTTTTACTGCGTGCGATAAGCGCGTTGGCCTCTCCCATTGCGCGCAATTCCTGCATCAGCTTTAGGGGGTGCTCATATGTAATGGTGATGGTATCCATATCGGTGACAGGCAACGCATAGCCTGCACGCTGTAATAGGCTGCCAAGGCTTTTCACGTCTGCAAACGGGATGATACGCTGTGCTGCGCCGCCGGTTATTTCTGATTCAGCAGCCAAAAGAGCATGACGCAGTTCTTTCAGCGTTTCGCCCCCAAACATAGAGGCGACCAACATTCCGTCAGGCTTTAAGGCTTGATTGAGCTGGATCAACAGGCCGGGCAGGTCATTGACCCAGTGCATGACCAGATTTGATATGATCAGGCTGTAATGCGCCTTTTTTAGATCAAGCGGTGTGTCGCTGATCGGGGCTGTGTCAGTGTTGCCTGCGCGTCCGGTAAAGCGGATCATATCGTCGCCTATATCAAGGATATGTTCGAACGGGCGGTTCACATCTTGGAGGCGGTCTTGCAGTCTGTCAGCTATTTCTCTGCGCAGAAAATCAAAGTCTGCGCCCATGCGCTTGCCGCGAGCGCGATTTGCCAGATAGAGCTTGGTATCAAAAATATAAGCGGGGCTGCTGTTCACGGCCTATTCATCCTGTTGCTATCAAAATGCCTATGGCAATCAGTGGGTTTGGTCTGTTCTGCTGGAATGGCCATGTGCGCACGTGTGTCCCTAAAGGGTGTAACAGAGATAACGGTCTGGGTTTGATGGTAGATATAAATCAAAATAACACGACTGGCACGCCTCTTAAAGGCGAGGGCGCACTTTTACGGATGAGCCAGACAATAGCAAGGGCAGCCCGGCCAAGAACAGGAGCAGGAGCCGGAGCCGGAGCCGGAGCCAGAGCCAGAGCCAGAGCCAGAGCAGGGTCAAGAATGGGGGCAGGGCCAAGAGCAGGAGCCGAAGCATTGTGGCGGCTTGCTGCAGGCTTTCTGGGCTTTGTTTTGCCAGCGCGCTGTGGGCCGTGCGGCACCAAGATTTCTGGACATGGATATTTATGCCCGTCCTGTTGGGGGGGCTTGGTGCCTCTTGCGGCCCCTTTTTGCAGTCAATGTGCTTTGCCGTTCGAATTTGAAGCCGGGCCAGAGGATATATGCGGCAACTGCTTAATGGACCCGCCAGCGTTTGATTGGGCGCGTGCTGCGGTGCTTTATGATGGGCTTGGGCGGTCGCTTGTGCTGTCTTTAAAACACGGCGGCAGGGTGGCGGCAGTGCCCGTGATGTCTCAGATGATCTGCGGCTCTGTCATGGGTATGACCGAAACGGGGCTGAGGCCTGATTTGATCATCCCTGTGCCGCTGCACCCAACGCGGTTGGCAAAACGGCGGTTTAACCAAAGCCAGTTATTAGCTGCGGACCTCGCCCGACATCTGGCGCTTCCGCTGGATAGCTTCAGCCTTAAAAAGATCCGCAGCACCGAAAGCCAAGGCGGGCTGAACCGGGCAGAACGCTTTAGAAATGTCGCCACCAGCTTTGCTATTGATCCAAGGCGAAAATCTAGCCTTGCGGGCAAGACAATTGTGTTGGTGGATGATGTGATGACAACCGGGGCAACGGCATCAGCGTGCGCGAAGGTGCTAAAAAAAGCGGGGGCGAGATCGGTTGGTGTGGTAACATTCGCGCGGGTCGGTAGGCCGGTCGCAGGTTAACGGCGATGTGACAGTTTCGTGAAAACGCGCCGAAAAACGCACTCGTCCCTTTAAGTTTGCGCTTGCTTGCCATAAAACGGAGCGAATCAGTTTAAGGAACCGACCGTGGCCAAAGTTATTATCTATAGCAGTATGATGTGCCCTTATTGTTTTCGTGCGAAGGCGTTATTGCAGCAAAGAGGTGCGGCCTTTAAAGAAATCAATGTGGATATGAACCCGCGTGCGCGCGCTGAAATGCGCCAAAAATCAGGCGGTGTGAACAGCGTACCGCAGATATGGATTGGCGACACGCATGTGGGCGGCTGTGACGATCTTTATGCGCTTGATGCTCGGGGCGGGCTTGCTCCGTTGCTTGCTGGTTCATAGCCATGCTGCGTGTTGGCCTTATTCAGCTAAATACTGGTGATCAAGTTGCTCTTGCAGTGGCTAGAGCAGAGACTTTGATCCGCGAGGCCGCACAGGGCGGGGCGCAGCTTGTCACCACGCCTGAGACCACACACCTGATGGAAATGGACCGTTCGGCCGTGCTGGATAAGGCGTATGTTGAGGACAAAGACCCCGGTTTAAAGCGGTTTCAGGCGCTGGCGCAGGAGCTTGGTATTTGGCTTCATATTGGATCTTTGATTATCAAAGTCGCGGATGACCGGTTGGTGAACCGGGCATTTATGATCGCCCCATCAGGCGAAATAAAAGCCCGTTACGATAAGCTGCATTTGTTTGATGTTGATCTGCCGGGCGGCGAAAGCTACCGCGAATCAAGACTGTATCAAGCGGGTGACACGGCGGTTGTGGTGGACACTCTATTTGGGAAAGTCGGCTTGACCATCTGTTATGATCTTCGTTTCCCTTATCTGTTCCGCACACTTGCTGAGGCGGGGGCCGATATCATCATGGTGCCTGCAGCTTTTACCGAGAAAACTGGCAAGGCCCATTGGCACACATTGTTGAAAGCGCGCGCCATAGAGACCGGCTGTTATATTCTTGCCGCCGCACAAGCCGGCACACACGCCACCGGGCGCCGCACATACGGCCACAGTTTGGCTATAGACCCTTGGGGGCAGGTGATTGCAGACGCCCATGATACGCTGGGCGATACACCGGGGGCCACCGTGATTGATTTGGAC
>WFTS01000153.1 GCA_015485385.1 Kordiimonadales bacterium
CCACATAGCCCATCTGCATATCAACGCTCACCGAACTCGCAACTTCGGTTTCAACGTCTGATGCTGCGGCGGCATCACCATTTTCCTGGGCTGTGGTAGCAACATCACTGGCACCTTCGCCCACTTCGATCTGCACATCTTCGCTGGCACCATCCGAAGCTTTAACAGCAGCAATAGCAAGCGCCGCGCCGCCTGTGGTATCTGAAACCACCAGCGTTCTCGCCGCACTAATCAACGCAGAAGCCAGCCCATCGGTATTCCCGGCAGCGGTTTCGCGGTCAATGATTGCCTGAAGGGCGGCAGGATCATTCGCAGCCGCAATAAGCTCATTCTGAAGCGCTGTTTCAGCAGATGTTTGCGCAACCGCCACTTCCATAAAACTTGTCGGCGCCAAAACCGGTGCCCCAAGCACCAATCCAAAGGCCGCTGCCATAATCGCTATACGCATAATCTTCGCTCCGTAAACATTTAAGTATCACCATGACACATTACAGAATCACAGCGCACTGATTTGACTAAGCCTCCCACAGCCACGCATCAATGTCAAAACAACTTTATTTATCGCACCTTACCCTAAAATTATGTGGATAATAAATCATTCGAGAGGTGTCAAAGGAGGCAAGAGTTCGTTGAAATCTATCATGTGGTTTTATGCCTCGTGGTAGCATGATGCCTAGTGGCTGCCGTAAAACTGTAAAACATCATTTTTAAGTTCAAACATGTGGATTAACTATTCCATAATTTACGGCCCGAAAGCTATGTGACGTCAGTGTGAAAATTTCATGTCGGCCAGCGGGATTGGATTTTAAGAAAATCTACAAAGTTCGCCTTAACAACGGCTAACCATATCTCGGGCGGGCCGCGCCAACGAACGGCACTCTTGCCAACAAACTTTACCCGTGTATGAAATTCTAACGCCTTCGGCCTCCAGCCGTTTTTGCTAACAGTTTTCTAACAAGCCAATGCCTTTGCGCGCTCAAAGCTGCGGTTTGCCATATCACCACAGATAAGATCCAATAACCTAAGCAGCAAATCCGCGCGGCCGTGAATATCGCCCACTGCATAAACAAGATCACCCTCAAGCGGACTGTACCGAAGCTTTCTCGCTATTGGTTTGCTCTCTTTTGCCGTATTGAAAAATTTCTTCCAGAACAAAGGTCGAGGATCTTTCGGTTGGTTCCAAAAGAAAAGGCGAAGAAACCTTCGCCTTTTACATAATTACGAGTGTGCTAGCAAACAGGCCGCTTTACTAAGCCCTATGTTGGGCTACCAGCCTGCGCCGGATTTGGCTCGGTTACAACCGGGACCACAACAGTTGTGGACGGAGGGGGCGGAGGAGGGGTCGTCGAGCCCTGGCCTGTAGTAGTCGAGCCCTGGCCTGCAGTAGAAGGATCGCCCGTCCCTGGAGCAGGAGTGCCATCACCACCCGGACCTGCAGGAGTACCGTCAGCATCACCGCCCGGCGCAGACTGCGGCATCGTAACAGCATTGTTAATAGCCTCCGCTGAGTCTGGGGCTACGCTGGTAACCGCTGCCGCAACCTCTGCGGCTGCCGCCGGGTTTGCCGTAGCAGCTGCTGCTGCTACATCTGCTGCTGCCGCTGGGTTTATCGCAGTCGCCGCCGCAGCCATATCAGCAGCCAAAGACGGCTTGTTTGTAACAACAGCGCCAACCACTGCTGCAAGCTGCTGCGGGGTAGCCGATGGCATTGCGGCTTGCATAACGGCATTTATAACAGCCTGAATTTCAGATTCTGTAGCATCAGCAGGCAAGGCCGCCACAGCTGCCTCAATCTGAGCCGCAACCGCCTGAGCATCAACCCCTACATCCTGAGCAACTGCCACGTCCATAAAGCTTGTCGGCGCCAAAACAGGTGCCCCAAGCACCAATCCAAAGGCCGCTGCCATAATCGCTATACGCATAATATTCGCTCCGCTATTCCATCAAATATGGCCGCAATATTCGAATCACGACACTTAACTTGCCTGTATAGTTTCACAAATTCACGCTGATGTCAAAAAAAACAGTGATTACGGTGGCTTATATAGCATTTTCCATTTGTAGTTGTCTCACTAGTGTCAACCCAGATGATCGCTCAAGCCCCTAACCCCTGCCGCCAATCCACCTCATCAATCAGGCCAGCGTGATGCAATTTCAAGAAAATCCATAAAATCCATATTGTTGGCCTCCATCCATGCCTCTGAAGGGCCGCACCAACGACATTCAGACCAGCAGACCTTGCCTGCTTTTGAAAACCTAATACCTTCGGCCTCTAATAATCTCCGCTGACGCGTTTCACCAGTTGCACCACCCTTACGCGCGCTTATTTTGCCAGCAGAGTTTATCACCCGCCACCAAGGAATTTCCGCGTCTGTCGGGGGTGCGGCCATTGCAAAACCTGCGGTACGCGCAGTAGCACCGGGCACAAGGCTGGCAATCATGCCGTAGCTTGCAACTTGGCCCGTCGGAATCTCTCGCACCAGACCATGAAGCGCCCGAAAACTTTTTTGGTGGCTTTTATACTGGCCTAGATTTTTATTTTGGCTTGTCATGGGGCAGCAGCTCCCTAGCTTTTTGTCTATTTTAAGAGGGGTCTGAAAATCTCACAAGCGTGCTATAAATTTCAAACTTTTTCATTCCCGGCTTTCCCCTTTGTGCAATCAGGCGATAAAGACACTTTCTAACGTTCGTTTTTTTGCAACTCTATTTGGAATAAATAGCCCCTATACTCCCACAAAAACAACGCATATAGTCACCCAAAATCAACATCGTGCTTTAGCCAATAGCGCTTTGCCTATCGCCCTAAAGCTATGACGAAACTGTATTTTGGAGCGTAAACATAATGTCAAAAGCCATCGTCGCCGACAATAAACCCAAAGCCGTTACCCTAAAAAAAGGTGAAGATTATTTTTGGTGTAGCTGCGGAAAATCGGCCAACCAGCCATTTTGTGACGGTTCGCACCGCGGTACTGATTTTGTCCCCAAAAAATTCACGGCAGAAGAAGACGGTGAGGCATATTTATGTCAATGTAAAGCCACTGCAAACGCTCCGTTTTGCGATGGTTCCCATGTTGGTTTGAAGGTTGGCGATCCAGTAGAAAAAGCTGCGGATGCTGGGGCTATGCCACACGCAAGCCCAACAGCAGAAGAACCCCATGTGGCCTTCATCCACGAGCTTGCCGAACACGGCTTGTCTAAAATGGGCCATCACGGTCCGATGGGCGCGATGGGTGTGCCGCGGGACTTGTTACCCTCATGGGATGACATCCAAATACTCACGGCCCAATTTGCCACCAAACCCCTAATGGAAGATATAGCCGTTGATACCAAATTAATTATCGGACCAAATGCCAAGAAGCCCCTTGTGCTTGATATACCGCTATTTGTTTCAGATATGAGCTTCGGAGCCCTATCAGAGGAGAGCAAAATTGCCCTTGCGACAGGGGCTGAACTTGCGGGAACGGGCATCTGCTCTGGTGAGGGCGGCATGCTGCCGGAAGAACAAGCCGCCAACAGCCGCTATTTTTACGAACTGGCCTCAGCAGAATTTGGCTTTAAAAAAGAGAGCCTCACAAAAGTGCAGGCCTTCCATTTTAAGGGGGGCCAAGGGGCAAAAACCGGGACAGGGGGGCATCTGCCCGGCACTAAAAATATCGGAAAAATCTCAGAAGTGCGCGGCATAAAAGCGGGTGAAGACGCTGTTTCTCCGCCTACTTTCGCCGATATGACAACGCCACAAGACTTTAAAAAGCTAGCCGACGAAGTGCGCGAAATATCGGGCGGTATCCCTATCGGGTTCAAACTGTCAGCCAATCATATTGAAGCGGATATTGATTTCGCGCTCGACGCTTCGGCGGATTATATCATCCTTGATGGCAGGGGCGGCGGTACGGGGGCGGCGCCTTTGCTGTTCCGGGATAATATTTCGGTGCCAACCATCCCAGCGCTTGCCCGCGCACGCCGCCACTTGGAGGCTCTCAAGCGCGGAGATATTACTTTGATCATCACAGGCGGCCTACGAACCCCGGCAGATTACGTCAAAGCGCTTGCGCTTGGGGCTGACGGAATTGCCTTGTCAAACGCTGCGATGCAAGCCATCGGTTGTGTGGGCGCGCGCATGTGCAATACCAACAATTGCCCCGCAGGAATTGCCACTCAAAAGCCAGAATTGCGCGCAAAACTGGATATCGCTATTGCCTCAAAACGGCTGGAACGCTTTTTCGGCGCAGCAACAGAACTTATGACCGTACTGGCCCGTGCCTGCGGCCATGACAGCCTGTCACAGCTTGAACCCCGCGATATCACAACATGGAAGAAAGAAATGGCAGACCTGACCGGCATTGATTATGGCGGAGTTTTATAGTGAAAAAACCCTAGCGACGAGCCTGCACTTGCTGCTCGATCCAAGCATAGGTTTTCTCTAGGCCCGTGCGTAATGGTGCTGTAGGCCTCCAACCAAGCTTTTCTTTGATCAGCCGGTTGTCGGAATTGCGGCCGCGCACACCTTGCGGGCCTTCAATGTGGTTCTTGACAATAGTCTTGCCGGCAATGTCTGCGACCAAATCAACAAGCTGATTGATCGAAACCATTTCGTCAGAGCCAATATTTACCGGTCCTTCAAAACCTGAGCGCAGCAACCGCGTCGTGCCTTCAAGACATTCCTCAATATAGAGAAACGAACGTGTCTGGGTGCCGTCACCCCATATTTCAATCGTATCACCGCTGTTTACTTCGGCGATTTTGCGGCAAATCGCGGCAGGGGCTTTTTCCTTACCGCCTTCCCATGTCCCTTCAGGGCCAAAAATATTATGAAACCGCGCCACCCGGTTTTGCATTGCGTGATTGCGGTTATACGCAAGGAACAAACGCTCGCTGAACAGTTTTTCCCAGCCGTACTCGCTATCGGGCGCTGCGGGATAGGCGCTGTCTTCCGAACAGTTCGGGTTATCAGGATCAAGCTGATTATATTGGGGATACATGCAAGCGCTTGAACTATAGAACAGCCGCTTGATGTTACGCTTATGGCAAATGTCGGCGATATTCAGGTTAATCGTCGCCGAATTATGCATAATATCGGCATCATTTTCACCGGTGAAAATATAGCCCGCGCCGCCCATATCCGCCGCGAGTTGATAGACCTCATCGAAGGTGCGGTCCACGACAGACCGGCAAAGGCTTTGTTCCCGCAAATCCCCAATGATAAAGTCATCTGCTTCGGATTCCGCGAACTCTGGACGTTTCAGATCAACTCCGCGCACCCAAAACCCTTCACGCTTCAGACGTTTTACCAAATGACTGCCGATAAAGCCGCCAGCCCCGCAAATAAGTGCCGTTTTCATAAAGCCTCGTACAATTGCCGCAAACCAAAAGCTTTCCCTTTATCAAGGCTCACAAAAAATCCTGTGCGGCCCTTCAACGGAAAGCAGAAATCCATATGCAAATCAGGGACCAAGCTCGATCAAAGCCCGGACCATTCAGTCTTTTTTGTCTGCGCGTTTGTTTGCGCGCATTTTTGCGATGTCGGCGCGCGTGACAGGTTTGCCAAAATTGGAATTGGCATAGCTGTACCCTTTGTTCTGCCACTTCGCCAGTTCGGTCATGCCTGCCGGTATAACGGTGAACAGGTCATAAAAATCATCAGACTTATAGCCCCTACCACGAGCGGCATTGCGGCAAATATAAAAGCTAACCCCTTGGTCGGCCAGCTTTTTGAGCTTTGCATATGCGTCCGGGAAGAGATCACGATTTTCGCGGGCAAAAGCATGTAAGCCGTTGCCGTGGGCCACCACCACCAAATGCGTGCCCTCATAACCACCAAATTCTTTCAAAGCCGCCAAATGATTGCGCAAATACCCAAGGGCCTTAATGGCATCGCCCGGTACTTGTTGGTTAAATTCATACACTGTTTTCTGAGGAGCATAAGCAGCGCCGCTAAATGTGCTTTTGTCGTCAGGGCCAGCGAAGGCGTTCGCAGATATTATCAGCGTAGCGCACATGGCTATCACAAAATGTCTCATGGATTTCCCCTTAAAGGATGATGGTTAACAGTCAACAACAGTGGCAGAAATTGGAACGCCAACAGCCAATCCGCCTTCTGCCGTTTCTTTGTATTTGCTTTGCATATCGCGCCCAGTAATGCGCATGGTGCGAATAACCTTGTCAAGCGAGACAAAGTGCCGACCGTCACCCCGAAGAGCAAGCCTAGCGGCATTGATCGCCTTAACTGCTGCCATGGCGTTTCGCTCAATGCACGGCACTTGCACCAAGCCGCCAATAGGGTCGCATGTCAGCCCTAAATTATGTTCCATGCCAATCTCTGCGGCGTTTTCCACTTGCTCAGGTGTGCCGCCAAGCACTTCTGTCAGACCAGCGGCGGCCATCGAACATGCGCTGCCCACTTCGCCCTGACAGCCTACTTCCGCACCCGATATAGAGGCATTTTCTTTGAACAATCGCCCAACTGCCCCGGCTGTTAACAGAAACCGCACCACACCGTCATCGCTCGCGCCCGGTACAAAACGGGAATAATAATGCAGCACCGCCGGGATTATACCCGCCGCGCCGTTGGTAGGCGCCGTAACCACACGCCCGCCCACAGCGTTTTCTTCATTCACCGCCAGCGCATAAAGATTGACCCAGTCTAAAATCGTTAGCGGGTCGGTGAGGGCCATTTCCGGACGCTTTGAAAGTTGGCTATACAGATCTGCCGCACGGCGGTTCACCTTCAGACCCGGCATTTCACCGCCCCTAGAACAGCCACGTTCAACGCATTCCTGCATAACAGCCCATATTTCCAAAAGGGCGGAGCGCACCTGTTTTCTGGGGCGTAGCGCCTCTTCATTGGCCATCATGATCACGCTGATAGGCTTGCCGGAGGCCTCAGCGTGCGCCAGCAATTCTTTGGCATCGGAAAAAGGATAAGGCTCTTGTGGGGCATTGGATTCTTCAACAAAATGATCGGCCTCAGCCTCTGATTCGCTGACAATAAATCCCCCGCCGATCGAATAAAAAATCGCCCGCGATAATTCGCTGCCGTCTTTATCGTAGGCCCAAAATTCCATGCCGTTTGGATGAAAGTCCAGCCGTTCACGCGGCAGCAATTGCAGGTCAGTTTCTTCGGTAAAATCAACGCTCTGCTTGCCCAGCAGTTTTAGTTTTTTATAAGCCCGTACTGCCGCAACCATATCCGGGATTGCCGTCACATCAATCGCGCGCGGGCATTCGCCCATCAAGCCAAGCAGCACCGCCGTGTCTGAGCTGTGGCCTCGCCCTGTTGCCCCCAAAGACCCATAGAGCTTTGTCGCCAAACGCGCTGTTCTCACCAGCTTGCCGTCCGCTTCTAAGGCCTCCACAAAGACCCGCGCCGCCTTCATTGGCCCCATGGTGTGAGAGCTTGACGGCCCAATACCGATGTTAAACAGATCTAGAACGCTAGTGGTCATAAGCGAGGCATTCCTTGAGAGATATTATCATGATGACGCCAAGCTAATACCGCCGACGAGCGAACGCAACGCAATTAAAATACGGCAAAGCCAATAGCCGTGACACCCGTTAGCTTTCAGAGCGTAATAATATTAGTCCTTGCTAAATCGGTAGGCAGAAACGCCGCGTGAGCGCTCGTCTAAGATCAAGCGTTTGGTCAGGGGTGGGTGCGCGCGCTGGGGGCAGGCCGGGCGTTCACACAGGCGACAATTGGCGCCGATCGGGGTGGCATCCGGGTTTTCCAAATCGTGGCCTTTGGCATATACCAGCTCGCGCGCATAAGCGATGTCACAGCCAAGTCCGATGGCCAATTGCTGATCAGGTTGGCCGTATAATGACCCCATGCGCTTGACCGTCCGCGCCACCGAAAAATACCGCGTTTCATCCGGCATTTCGATGATCTGCGTGTCGATGCGCCCGGGTGTAGTAAAGGTATCATGCACGCGCCACAAGGGGCATGTGCCGCCAAAGGACGAGAAATGAAACCGCCCGGCGGAAAACCGTTTGGAGACATTCCCGGCTTTATCAATCCGAATGAAAAAGAACGGCACTCCGCGTTCGCCGGGTCGCTGTAGGGTCGTCAGCCTATGGCAAACCTGCTCATAACTGGTGCCGTAACGCCGCCCCAAATGCTCAATATCATAATGGAGCGCCTTGGCATCACCCAGAAAACGGCTGTAGGGCATCAACAGGGCGCCCGCGAAATAATTGGCAAGGCTGATACGAACCAACCGCCGAGCCTCGTCAGTTTGCCATGTATGCACATCGCCAAGGCGCTGGATCAGCGGTTTATACTCCAACATTGCCAACTGTAAGGCCAGTTGGAAAATACGCGCGCTGGCATCGAGCATTTCACTGATAAGCAGTTGCCTGCGGTGCAGATCATAATGCCTAAGTGTTTCGGGCATCACCTCATGCGGCATGATACGCACGCGGATGCCGTGTTCTTCATCCAAGCGCCCCGACAGCACCATAAAAGCATCATCCCTATGCAGACCAAGCTCATCGTGAAGGGCTTCAGCGGCTTCATCAAGCGCGGGGAAATGGTTTTTATGATCGCGGATAAAATCACGCACTTCGTCAACCGGGAACAGGGCATCGCCGCCGCCGTCCCTGTCTGCCACCTGCGTTGATAGCTCAGTGGCACTTTGCTTGGCTTGCTGTAAGGACCGGTATAAGAGCGTGACAGCCTCCACCGCTTGCGGGGCGGCATCCGCCATATCCTGCATTTCCCCGCGTGACAGACTGAGACCCTTAAACATCGGATCTGCCATCACCTCGTTCAAATCGGCAAAAGCACGGGCTTCATCGGTCCCCGCAAAAGCGGTTAGTTCCACATCATAGACTTCGGCAAGGCGCAATAAAAACTGGGCAGAAACCGGGCGCTGGTTACGCTCAACCAGATTAAGATAGCTGGTTGAAAAGCCAAGCTCTGACGCCATTTGCGACTGTGACAGCCCTTGTTCGCGCCGCAGCCTGCGGATACGCGGCCCGGCAAAAATCTTTTTGGTCGCCATCTCAGCCATATGTGCCCTTGCCTCCCGAATGTTTACAAATTTTACATGTTTACATTATGACATTTACAAAACCATACAATAGAACACTTTTTGTATCAATAGTCGTTTTCAGTGCGAAATATTTGTGAAATATAAGGGGCGTAAGCGTAATAAAATTACCTCGGTGCGAGGTGATAAAACACTGGATATAAAATGCAAACCGCCACCATAGACACCTTAGACACAGCAGAGGCTCCGGAGCCTTCTAATCTGCAGCTTCAGATAACGGGCGCGCTCGCACCCGGATATGACCGCGTTTTAACCCCGGAGGCATTGGCATTTGTTGCAGAGCTTGAAGCCGCCTTTGGCACGCGCCGCAGACTGTTGATCGAAGCGCGCGCCCAGCGCCAAGCTGAGCTAGACACCGGCGCCCTGCCTGACTTCCGGGCAGATACGGCAGACATTCGCGCCCTTGACTGGAAAATTCTTGGCACACCCAGCGACTTGCAAGACCGGCGTGTTGAAATCACTGGCCCGGTGGACCGGAAGATGATGATCAACGCCTTTAATTCTGGTGCCAATGTTTTCATGGCCGATTTTGAAGATGCCACCTCGCCCACATGGGACAATATGATCCACGGACAGATCAACTGTATGGACTATTCCCGCGGGACACTAGCCTTTGACGACCTTCGCACAGGCAAGCAATACCGCATGGGCGACACCACCGCGACACTGAAAGTTCGGCCTCGAGGCTGGCACATGCTTGAAGCCCACGCCTTACTGGGTGGCCAGCCTATCTCGGCTGGGATTTTCGATTTTGGCCTTTATATTTTTCATAATGCAACAGCCCTAATTGACATGGGCAGTGGACCTTATTTTTATCTGCCCAAGATAGAAAATATGGCCGAAGCGCAATTATGGGATGATATTTTCACTCACAGTGAGGCGGCTCTTGGCCTTGCACACGGCACCGTCAAAGCCACGGTTCTTATTGAAACATTACCCGCCGCGTTTGAAATGGATGAGATTCTGTTCGCGCTTAAGGACCATATTGTTGGCTTAAATTGCGGACGCTGGGATTATATTTTCAGCTATATCAAACGAATCGGCAAAAACCCTGACTATCTGTTACCTGACCGCGCCCAGGTGGGCATGGGCGAGGCTTTTTTAAAAGCTTACTCGCTTTTGCTGATCCAAACCTGCCACAGGCGCGGCGCACACGCTATGGGCGGGATGGCCGCACAGATACCCGTTAAAAACAACCCTGCTGCCAACGAAGCCGCTTTTGCCAAAGTCCGAGCAGATAAAGAGCGCGAAGCCTCGTTCGGTCATGATGGCACTTGGGTGGCGCATCCGGGCATGGTTACGGCTGCCCGCGAAGTATTTGATGCGCTTATGCCGGGCCAAAATCAAATCCACCGCAGGCGTGCAGACCTCACAATCACCCGTGCCGATTTGTTAAAGCCACACACAGGATGGGCAACAGAAGACGGCGTGCGCGAAAATATTCGTGTCGGCATTCAATATACTGCCGCGTGGTTAGACGGACGCGGCGCGGTCCCTCTTTATAATCTGATGGAAGATGCTGCCACCGCTGAGATCAGCCGCACACAAATATGGCAACAGATAAAGCACGGCGCACAGTTGAAAGATGGCCGCACGGTAACAAAAGCCCTAATCCGTCACCTTTACGCCGAAGAAATGAACAGTATCGAGCAAGCCCTTGCCGGAGCCAGCACCCCCCACCGTAAGCAGTTAACTGCGGCAGGCGAGCTGTTCCTTGAATTGGTCTTAGCGGACGAATTATCCGAATTTTTAACCACCCCAGCTTACGCACTGATCACATAGAAACACGCCCCGCCCCCAACCGACGGGCCATATACACCTAAGGAGACCACCATGAGCGAGACTTTTGAAACCCTAATTCCAAACCTGCCCACAGACCGCTTTAAATATATCGAGCGCAACTATTCACTTGAGGATGTCAAGCGCCTGCGCGGCAGCGTTCAGATCCAGCATACACTGGCCGACAGAGGCGCGCGGAAATTATGGGATCTGCTCAATACAGAAGAGTATGTGCATTCTCTGGGCGCGATGACCGGAAACCAAGCCATGCAAATGGTGCGCGCTGGGCTGAAGGCGATTTATCTGTCTGGTTGGCAAGTGGCTGCTGACAGCAATACGGCCTCATCTATGTATCCAGACCAAAGCCTATATCCCGCAAATGCAGCGCCCGAGCTTGCGCGGCGGATCAACCGTACCCTACAGCGCGCAGACCAGATTGAGCACGCAGAAGGCGGCGCGACACGGGATTGGTTTGCCCCTATCGTCGCAGACGCCGAAGCTGGCTTTGGCGGCAAGCTAAACTCATTTGAAATTATGAAAGCCTTCATCGAAGCGGGTGTTGCCGGTGTTCATTTTGAAGACCAATTGGCGGCAGAGAAAAAATGCGGCCATCTTGGCGGCAAGGTTCTAATCCCAACGCAGCAGCATGAGCAAAACCTGCAGGCGGCACGCTTGGCTGCAGATGTCTGCGGAACGCCAACACTTGTGATTGCCCGAACTGACGCGGAAAGCGCCAAACTGATCACATCGGACATCGACGAGCGCGACCATGAATTTATCACCGACCGCAACAACCGGACAGCGGAAGGGTTTTTCCATCTAAATGCTGGCGTTGACCACTGTATCAAGCGCGGGCTTGCGTTCGCCAAGCACGCTGATCTGTTATGGTGGGAAACATCAACCCCAAATCTGGATGATGCCAAACGCTTTGCCGAAGCGATTCAAAAAGAATTCCCGGGCAAGATGATGGCCTATAATTGCTCACCCTCTTTCAACTGGGAAGCCAATTTGGACAAAGACACCATTGCCAAATACCAGCGCGAGCTAGGGGCTATGGGGTATAAATATCAATTTGTGACGCTTGCCGGTTTTCACAGTCTTAACCACGGCATGTTCCAACTGGCGACCGGCTACCGGGATCGCGGCATGGCAGCTTACAGTGAACTACAGCAGGAAGAATTCGCTTCAGAAAAAGACGGCTACACCGCAACGCGCCACCAGCGCGAAGTGGGCACTGGGTATTTCGATGCGGTTGCTCAGGCTATTTCTGGCGGTAATTCTTCGACCACCGCTATGGGCGAGAGCACAGAAACAGCACAGTTTTTAGCCGCCGAATAGATGTCGAACAGATGCCACTAGCATAAAATTTGTCCCTCACCTCTGCCTAGCATGGGTGACCTTTGGGTCGGTTCTCCTGAACCGGCCCTTTTTTTAGCGCCACACCCTTGTTGATAGGCTGCGTCTCTATTTGATAGGCGGCGTCTCTAAAAATTCACCGGCTCAATCCCTTGGCAATAACTGATCAAGGTCCGCCTGATACAAAAGGTGCAAATCCTTAGACACAGCGTTTGGCAACATCAACTTGCCCCCTGTTGGTATTTTTTCCAAAAGCGGAAAAAGCCACCGGCGCGTCTTTTTCTTCAGTTTGAATTTCACTTTTTTATCCATTCGCGGCAGATGATCAATCATCTTATTACAAGACCGCATTAAACTGGCAGCATGTGATTTTGCAGCCCGATTAGTCACTGTCGTTTGATGCTGCTTAAATGGATCAATTCCTAGCAAGCGGGACAGTAATTTTTGGGTATATTCTTGCGGATTTTTGGAAAAATCCTCAAAACAAAGAAGCGTGAAGTTTTTTGTGCCAAACCGAGCGTGCAGCCGATCGATAACAGGCCGCCATGACAGATCATAAGCCTGTAGTTTTTCACTATAATCTCTAAGCGAATAGGCTGCCCCCTGCCGTACACGCTGGCCATAAAAGGAGGGCAGCAAGCTGGCCTGATCCCGTATACAGAAGACGGGCACAACATCATACCCTTCAAACATTTTCACTAAGCCATCCAGCGCCAAATTTTGGTGCGGGAAAAAACCATCACAGGCGTCACTGAACGGATCACCCACGGCGGATTCGTTGGATATAATAACTGTGTGAAACCCGTCATTTTCAAACAATTGTGCCAAGCGGGCGCGCCCATTTTTTATCGCATCGGCTTGTTTGTTGCTTTGTTTCATGTCGCGCACAGCGATATTCAAGGGGTCTATATTGCCGCGCCGGATAAACCGGGGGCAATAATGAATACCCTGTGCAGCCAAACTTTGACGGTGCGCCCAAAGAAAATTCTGAAAGGTGGTTGACCCTGTTTTAGCAGATCCGCAGTGAAAGATTATTTTCTTGCCCATAGGCTATGCTCCGGCCTCAAACACATCAGCGGGGTCAAAACCCGGAGCCATAACCGCAAGTGCAACTAACGCTTTTGTCCCTGTTGCTATTATTTGGTGCTGTTCGTAGGCGCTAAGGGCTGCAATATCACCTGTCTTGAGCGCAATTCGCTCTGCCCCAACCAAAAGGTCCGCTGTGCCCTCTAGGATGATATATGTCTCCTCTGATTGCTTGTGATAATGCGGTGTTGACGGTGAGCACGCCCCGGGTGCTAATTCTAAACGAATAATGCTATGATTTTTTGCAGCACCCAACGCAGCGCTTGGCCCAAGAAGTTCAAAAATACGCGCACCAGTTTCCTCTGCCAATGCGGTTTGGCCAAAACTGTTTGAAATGATACGCATTTATAGGCCTTCTGGGTAAAGCTGAACGTCATAGATGACTTTCGCGGAGAATGCCCCACTTGCTTGCGACAGTCGATACTTGATTTTAAAGCGCCAGCACAGGTTCCTCTCGCCATACCGCACTCAGCTCGCCGCACAGGCATTGACTTCACCACCAACATTAACCACGGTGACGCGAGTATTTTAAAAGGGGAATTTTTACCGATGAAAACACTTGTCATCGCCATCGCCGCAGTGAGTGCTCTGGCAGCTTGCAGTGAAAATGAAGGGCAATCCGAAACATCAAGCGCACCAAGTACGGTGTCTGATACAATGGCTGGATCATACCAAATTACACCGGAAAGCCTGACCGCCCATATTAAAACTTTATCCTCTGACGCCTTTGGGGGGCGCGCACCGGGGACAAAAGGCGAAGACCTAACGGTCGCCTATATTACCAAAGCTTTTAAGGATGCAGGGCTTAGTCCCGCAAATGGGGACAGCTACACTCAGGACGTACCGCTTGTCTCCATTGAAACAATGGGTGCGCCCGAAATATTGATCTCAGCGGACGATAACACAGTCAAGTTTGCATACCGCCAAGATATGGTTGTTTGGACCCGCCGCGAGCAAAAAGAGACTAGCCTAAAAGACAGCGAGCTGGTTTTTGTTGGCTATGGTATCAACGCCCCTGAGCGCGGCTGGAATGATTATGACGGCGTTGACGTAAAAGGCAAAACCGTTGTGATGCTAATCAATGATCCCGGTTATGCCACTCAAGACCCTGCCCTGTTTAACGGCAATGCCATGACCTATTATGGCCGCTGGGATTATAAGTTTGATGAAGCAGCCCGCCAAGGCGCTGCTGGGGCGATCATGATCCATGATACTTTGCCGGCAGCCTACCCATGGGCAACCGTAGACAGCAGCTGGACTGGCCCTCAGTTTGATATGGTGCGCACGAACAAAGGGCATGACCTAAGCAAAATAGAGGCTTGGATTACAACCTCCGCCGCCGACAGATTATTTGATGCGGCAGGGCTTGACCGTGCTGCGCTCTCAAAAGCGGCTCAAACACCCGGCTTTAAAGCTGTTGCGATGGGGATTAAGGCCAGCAGCGCCTTTAAGAGCACGGTTCATCATGTGACCTCCCGCAATGTTGCAGGCATGGTAAAAGGGACCGGAGCCCCGGATGAAGTATTTATCTATATGGCGCACTGGGACCATATCGGAACCGACCCAAGCCAAGAAGGTGACGGTATTTATAACGGCGCCTTAGACAATGCCACCGGCACAGCGGGCCTGATTGAACTTGCTCGTAAATATGCCGACGGGCCTCCTCCTCGGCGTTCGGTTCTGTTTCTGGCCGTCACCGCAGAAGAACAAGGCTTGCTTGGTTCCGCTTATTATGCCGCAAACCCACTGGTGCCACTGGCGCAAACAGTTGGCGGCCTGAATATGGACGGCCTGAATTATTATGGGCCAACCTCTGACGTGACCGTCACTGGTCTTGGGAACTCTGATCTGGATAAATACCTCGGCGCTGCGGCGGAGGCACAAGGTAGGGTATTGATGGCTGATAGTCAGCCCGAGAAGGGATATTTTTTCCGGTCCGATCATTTTGAACTGTCCAAGCTTGGCGTCCCGACCATCTATCCAAACGCTGGCAGTATTCACCGGGAATTTGGACGGGAATATGTCGATACCAAACGTGCTGACTATCTTGCAAATCGCTATCATAAACCGGCAGATGAATATGGTGAAGATTGGGATTTAACCGGCGCAGTTGAGGATTTGAACCTCTATTTTGAGGCTGGGCATATGCTTGTCACAAATAAAGACTGGCCTAACTGGTCGCAAGACAGTGCATTTAGGGCGTTACGCGACAAACAGCGGGCAAAATAACCCCCTTTGTGTCACCGTTTTTGTCACAGATTTTCTCAGCGTGTGACAAAATGCAAACTTCACTGAAAAGGGCGCTCATATTAGGCGCCCTTTTTACGGATAACCTTCTGAAATTCCAAGCATATTCAAAATTACGACCCTTTAGATCAATATAAAAAGAGGCCCTAATCCTATTGTATACGGGGATCAGTTTCTTTCATATCGCGTCGACTGATTTGTTCTTCAAACCAGCTAGCCGTTTTGGGGTGGCTTAGTTTCCAGTCAATTTCCGGCAGGCGGAACGCAAGATAATCCAAAGCACACGCGACTGAAATACTGTCCAGTTTCCACCCTGAAAGGCCGGTGATCACACTGTTTTCCAGCATATCCAAGCTTCGGTTTATGGCGCAGTACCAACGTTTTTGCCACATTTTAGACGGGTTTGAATCCGTGCGGATACTTTCCATACGAAGGGCAACAGCAGCGTCCATAATGCCATCAGCCAGTGCCTGAACCCCTAGCCGCGCCATATAGGCATCGCTCATCCGGTCCTGCCCTGCAAGCGCAAGAAGGCGCTCTGCGATATAGGGGCTATTAAAATAAGTCTGCCCCCCTTGCACCAGCGCCGGAACTTTATTCAAAGGGTTCACTGCGAGAAGCTCGGCCCCATTTTCCAGCGGATTGGCAATCACAAGGGTAATTTCGCGCCCCATGCCCAAAGATTTTGCAAGCAAAAGCACCTTTCTGGAGTATGGAGACGCTGTGGAGTAAAAAAGTTTCATTTTTTGTACCTACTAGTTATTACAATTATTATGCTTCCTAGTTTTAACGGCTGCTAAGGCCTTCAATCATCATCCATGCGCCCTCCTGAGCTTGCCGCATTTCTTGCGGATCTCCCGCCGCACGAGCCAAGATAAACCCGCCCTGAATAACCGCTTGAAGGCTTTTTGAAACAGCAACTGCATCCAAACTTGGCGGCAAGTCACCAGAAGCCTTTGCATCCTCAAGCGCAGTTTTTAGATAGGCGCATACAGTTGTAAAATACTTAGATATAATGTTGCATATATTTGATTCTAATACAGTTTTTTCACCAACCAACCGCCCAAGCTTACATCCTTTCAGCTCATCTCGGCTGGCATTTAAATAATCATGCAACCTATCCATTGGATCTTTTTCGCGGTCAAAAATTTCGTCCACCACTGCGCGCATCTCGGCGTCCACCTCAGCCAGCGCTATCAGGGCTAAATCCTGTTTGCCCTCAAAATGATGATATAAGCTGCCCTGTCCTGCACCCGACAGCCGCATTATTTTTTTAGGGCTCATGGCCTCAAAACCTTGCTCCCACAACAGGCTTTTCGCCGCCTGAACCAGAGCATTCCGTTTAGACATTGTTATATTCTCCAGAATTGTACATACTATGTATTACAATTTCTTGACAATGACAAGCTTTAGGACAAAGCAGGCCTCAACATGCTTTAAAAATAGGGGATCAATTTTGACGAAAATGTTGGTTTCTAGCGCTTCAGTGCGCCTGTGGTTATATAAGCGATAAGATCAATGACTTGCTTTGGTGTCTGCGCAACTGCGGCAGCGGCGGCATCAACCTCCTTTAAGGCATGGGTCAGCTCTGGCGGATGCTGAATGATAAGGCTTTTACCAAGCGCTGCCGCTGTTCCAGCATCAAAAGCCGCGTTCCACTGACGGTATTTGTCGCCAAAGCGAACAACCACAATGTCGGCATCTGCGATCAATTTTCGGGTGCGCACAGCGTTTAGTTTAGCCCCCATATTGTCGCGCACAAACCCACTTTCGGGCTCGCCAAGGATCACCGCAGCTGCATCATCGCTGTCTTTATGCACCGTGTTGGGGGCTGTAAGCCTTACTGGCAATCCCGCAGCTTGTACGCCCTCGGCAATTTCACCGCGCCAATTGCTGTGAATTTCACCCGCCAGATACACTGTCCAAATATTTTCTTTTTCCATTAAACTGCCCCCGTTTTCAATAAATATAGCACCGCTGACAGCGTAATTACTGACAAACCAGTTGAGATCAAAACAGCCGTGGCCGCGCGCCGGGCTCCGACTCCGTACCTGAGCGCGATCGTATAGGGCACCATGCCAGACGGAAGGGCCGCCGTAAGGGTTGCGACCCCAACCCACATGGGTTTTAATGCCAAGCCAAAATGCGCAACCGAGAATACCAATAGCGGCAAAACCAACAGCTTCAGTGCCACCGATAGCATCGAATGGTGCAAATTGCCTGCAATCCGTACGTTAGAAAGCGCAAGCCCGGCCGCAAACAAGCCAACGGGGGCCGCCGAATTCGCTGGCAACTCAAGAACTTTATCAAGCCATATAGGAAACGGCAGCGAAAGCGCCGACCAAGCAAGGCCACACAGAAGCGCGATTAATATCGGATTTTGCCGAACACTATTGAAGGTCGCAGCCAGCAATCCCGGGCCTTCCGAGCCGACTTTCTGCGCACGCTCAATAATGAAGGTGGTTACGGGTATCAGCGTCAGTGTGTGAAAACTAAGGATCACCAGCAGCAAGCGAACGCCCTCATGCCCAAACGCACCATCCATTATTGGAATACCAATAAACCCACCGTTCACAAAGCATGTGGTGAGCGAAAATATACCCTGCTCTGCTGCTGAAAAGCGGAAAAACCGGCGTGTTAACAGCATGCCCAACGTATAAACTACATACAGACAGCCATAATAGGTTGCGACAAAAACCAGTTCATTCGCTGATGGTAAATCTTTGGGCGCGAGCGAGCGAAACATCAAAGCCGGAATGGCAACATACCAAACAAATGCAATCAGAATAGCCGATGAACCCTCAGGGAAAAGCTTGGTTTTTCCAAGCCCATACCCAAGCATCATAATGATAAAAACGGGGGCAATGATTGTAAAAATTTCTGCCATGCAATCGGTCCCTGAATTGTCCCCTTTGCGGGCTAAAGCCACCTCTCGTTACACATGCCTAGCCTTCCTCTCCCACATGAGGGGGAGCGAGGATTAATCGTAACTTGGTGGCTCTTGTACTTTGCCGCGCTGCTTGAGAAGCTGTAAACGCAGAGCATTTAATTTGATAAAGCCCGCCGCATCGCGTTGGTCATATACGCTGTCTTCTTCAAAGGTCACATGTTCCATCGAATAAAGGCTATATTGGCTTTTGCGGCCAACCACCTGCACACTGCCTTTATAGAGCATAAGACGAACCGTACCTGCGACAAACTCTTGGCTTTGATCGATCAAGGCCTGCATCATCTCGCGCTCTGGCGAAAACCAAAAGCCGTTATAGATGCATTCCGCATATTTAGGCATGATCTCGTCTTTGAGATGCATAGCACCGCGGTCAAGCGTGATCTGCTCTATACCTCGGTGTGCGGCCAGCATAATGGTACCGCCCGGAGTTTCGTAAATCCCCCGAGACTTCATGCCGACAAATCTGTTCTCAAGCAGGTCAAGCCTGCCAATACCGTGACGCTTTCCAAGCTCATTCAGCTTGGTCAATAGCATCGCAGGCGACAATGCAACGCCGTTCACACCGATGGGATCGCCTTTTTCAAACTCAATTTCAATATATTCGGGCTCACTTGGGGCCGTCACAGGATCATCCGTGCGGCTATAAACATATTCTTCTGCGCCAACCCAAGGGTCCTCAAGGGCTTTGCCTTCACTTGATGTATGCAGTAAATTCGCGTCTACACTAAAGGGGCTTTCTCCGCGCTTATCCTTTGGCACTGGAATCTGGTATTTTTCAGCAAAATTAATCAGATCTGTGCGGCTGTTTAAATCCCATTCGCGCCAAGGGGCGATCACTTTAATATCCGGGTTCAAGCCGTAATAACCCAGCTCGAAACGCACTTGATCGTTGCCCTTGCCTGTGGCGCCGTGGCAAACCGCATCTGCCCCTGTTAGCCGTGCGATCTCAATCTGGCGTTTGGAAATCAGCGGCCGAGCGATCGCTGTACCGAGCAGATACTGGCCTTCATAAACCGTGTTAGCGCGAAACATAGGGAACACATAATCCGCTACAAATTCCTCGCGCAGGTCATCAATGTAAATTTCTTTGATGCCTAGCATTTCAGCTTTTTTGCGCGCGGGTTCTAGCTCTTCACCTTGACCCAAATCTGCAGTGAACGTCACCACCTCGCAGTCATAGGTAACCTGCAACCATTTCAGGATGATGGATGTATCCAAGCCGCCCGAATAGGCAAGCACCACTTTGTTGATTTTATCGGCCACGGTATATTCCTTGCGCTTTATAAATAACCGCGCGAGTATAAGGGTCCCGGCACTTGGGTCAATCGCTTTGATACCCATAGTTTTTCAAGCCACGGCGCAGAAAATCTTACTTTTGAGGTAACGCTCATGACAGGACTAAACCTAAGCCTCTCACCAAGCTTATCACCGACCAATTTAGACGCTGATTATCAAAAGGCCGGGCGGATTCATATTCCTGGCATTTTGGAAAAATCGACAGCGATTGCCCTTTACCAAAAAATAGAAGCGTTTCCGCACTGGGATATCCATATCAACCAGGGCACAAAAACATTTGATATTGTACCCGAACAACGGGCCGCCATGACACAAGGCCAATTAAATGATCTCAGAAACGCTGCTTACGCTGGGGCGCAAACGGGGTTCCAGTATATTTTTGAAAATTACCCAATCTATGATGCTTTCCATAAAAATTGCTGCGCAGAGCCCTTTCTTGAAGAGATATTCAAGTTTGTGAATAGCGATGCTTTTCTTGCCTTCACGCGTACCGTCACTGGGCACGACGATATCAATTTTGCCGATGCCCAGTTAACACGTTACGTTCCCGGTGATTTTCTGTCTGATCATAATGATGATGTGGACGGCAAGGGGCGCCGTGCTGCGTATGTGCTGAACTTAACGCCAGATTGGTGCGCCGATTTCGGCGGTATCCTTCAGTTTTTTGATACAAACGGCGATGTAGAAGCTGGGTTTGTGCCCTCGTTCAATGCTTTGAATATTTTTTCAATCCCCAAGCCTCATGCCGTGAGCCAAGTATCCACTTTCGCGCCTCGTGCCCGCTACAGCATAACAGGCTGGCTGCGCGCCGGGGATGATCCAAAAGGCTAATCACCGAAGATTTCTCTTGCCCCTAACGTTGCGTCAGGCCCTAAGCCGGGTTTCACGTGAAACGGAAAGGATTTTCAGTGTTATCTATTGGTGAACTTGCGGCGCGGTCCAGTATTACGGTGCGAGCGCTACGCTATTATGAAAGCAAAGGGCTTCTATCGCCTCAGCGTAGCGAGGCAGGACAACGCCTTTACCACTACAAAGACATCATGCGGTTGCAGCAAATCCAACTGCTGAAGCGCGCTGGTTTTACACTAGCGCAAATCGCCGCCATGCTCGGATCAGCCACCATCAACGCCAAAGCGGTGTTAACCGTGCAGCAAGGATTGCTGACAAAACAGCTGGCTGATACCGGGGCTGCGCTGGGCGCGATTGAAGATGCGCTTGCCAAATTAGACGATACCAAAACCGATCTTTTCACGCTGTGCAACATGATCAAAATGGGAGAGACAGCGATGGCACAAGAAAAATGGCAAAAAGTATGGGATAAATTCTATACACAAGAAGAGAAAAATCGTTGGGAGGCAGCAAAAGAGGCAGTGCCCAAAGATATAGCCAAAGCACACGAAGATGCATGGCCGGATATATTGGCCCGAACCGAAAAAATGGTTGGAACAGATCCTGCCAGCAGTGAAGCACAAGCTATCCTGTTAGAATGGAATGCCATGACACAAGTACTTTACGATATTGATCCGGCGTTAACACGGTCTGCCGAGAAACTGTATAACAACATGGATGATTGGCCGGAAGGCGCACCGGAAAAACCTTTTTCAAAGGAGGTTTGGGCCTTCGTACAAGCTGCTCAAAAAGCGGCAGATACCAAAGCCTAGACTTAGGGTCAGGCCCTAGGTTAGGCCTGTGGAGGAATGATGCGGTGTGGGGTTTTCCTGCACCGCTGTCATCGCTGTCGCCGCTTCATCGCGCGCTATTTGCGCTTTTGATTTCTTCTCAGAGGCGGATTTCAGCTGGCCGCAAGCAGCCATAATATCGCGGCCGCGCGGGGTGCGCACGGGGGCGGAAATGCCTTCCTTAAATACGATATCTGAGAAGCGTTTGATCTGTTCGTCGCTTGAACATTCATACGCCACACCCGGCCACGGATTGAACGGGATCAGGTTTACCTTTGCGGGCAATTTATATTTGCGCATTAATTTCACCAGATCATAGGCGTCTTGGTCGCTGTCGTTGATGCCTTTCAGCATGGCATATTCAAACGTTATGCGCCGGGCGTTATGTGCGCCGGGATAATTGGCGCAGGCGGTTAATACCTCATGCAGGTTATATTTTTTATTGATCGGCATAATCTCAGACCGCACAGCATCATTTACTGCGTGCAGGCTAACGGCCAAATTAACACCAATTTCCTTGCCTGCGCGCTCCATATGCGGGACCACGCCCGATGTGGAAAGCGTAATACGCCGCCGTGAAAGCTGGATACCTTCTTCATCCATGATGATATCAAGCGCTTTTTTGACATTGTCAAAATTATACAGGGGTTCGCCCATACCCATCATCACAATATTGGTCACCATGCGGCCTTCGGTTGGGCTTTTCCATTCCCCAAGGTCATCGCGCGCGATCATCATTTGGGCGACAATTTCCCCTGCGGTTAAATTGCGCACCAGTCGCATGGTGCCGGTGTGGCAAAATTTGCAATTGAGCGTGCAGCCTACTTGGCTTGAAATACACAAAGTGCCGCGCCCCTCTTCGGGGATATAGACCGCCTCGGCTTCGTTGCCGTCGGCGAACCGCACCAGATATTTACGAGTGCCGTCTTCACTATATTGAGCCTCGACCACTTCAGGGCGCTTGATCTCAAAATGCCCGACCAGTTTGGCGCGCATATCCTTGGATATGGTGGTCATAACGTCAAAGTCAGAGGCCCCTTTGTGGTACACCCAGTGCCACAATTGGGTTGCGCGCATGCGCAGCTGTTTTTCAGCAATGCCAAAATCCCTAAGCGCGTCCTTCAGTTCCTCACGGCTGAGGCCTAGCAGATTTACTTTTCCACCTTCTGGAAGGTCGTCTTGAGTGCGCTTTTGGACAATCGGCTCATGGCCGTTCGGGGTAATTTGCATCGTCATTCACCTTGCCTTTTGCGACACACGTTCGCGCCAGGGCGTTTCAGGCTGTCGGGGCGTTCCACCCAGATAGCGGTTATTGGAAATCGCGCTTTCTCTACCGCCGGTGAGCAGCAGAGTCAAAGCTTATCAGTGCTGAAGGCTATTCCGAAGTTTGTAAAACCCTCTCGTCGTGCAGCCTTTTTAGGACATTGCTACACACCAAACAAAGGATAAAACTACGGCGGCGAAACCCTGCGCGCCAGCAGACGGTATAAAGAAAAGCTCATAAAATGAACCAACCCTACCGGCAGGCCTTGGTGATTGCATTATAGGCGGCGGTGAAGCCTGACAGGCTGTAGCGGTCCGTTGTTTTTGTGCCGCGCTGGCTTACCGCGCTGATCTCAAGCCTACTGCCGCGCTTCATAGCCGCTACAGCAGCAGCATCATCTTTGGGGTCATAGGCCCACGCACCGGTGCCTTCGGTGAAAAATTCAAGGCGCTTGCGCCCGCCATCCACAGTGAATTTAGCAGTGCTGCCTTGGCGGATAGGATATCCAAGCACCGCGTTTACTTCACCCACCACACCATATTCAGGCCTGTGAGACACCATGATATAAATATCCCCACGGCGGGCCTTTTTTCTGCTGGCAGTAGAGGATTTCGGCACGCTGATAATATGACAAGTGCGCTTAGAGCCCGTACCATAAACAAAGGCGTCCCAATCGCGATAAGATCCCAAATGGCGGCGACTGTCTTTTTGCGCCTCGGCGGCTACGCTGATCGGCAAGACCACCGCAAAAGCCGCAACCAGTAAAATCTTAATCAGTCCCGTGGTTTTCACCATCAAATATGCTCCAAATCCTAACTGTTTTCTTGTGCTTTCTTCTCAGCAGCTTTGCGCGCACGCTTTTCCGCATGCCGATTTCTAACCCCGCCGTGCACATGTTTGGGCTTTGGGATAATCTCACCGCCCGTGACAATCGGCCTATCTGGATAGCCTCCCAAAACCCGGTGCCTATCATACATAACGATTGCGCCAGCAGTAGCAACATTGAGACAAAATTTTGTCGGAATTTTGATCACCATGTCGCAGCGGTTCAGCATCTCGGCGCTCAAGCTAGAGCGCTCGCCGCCAAGCACATAAACCGCCTGCAACGGGTGCTTAAAACTGGGCAGGTCAATCGAATCTTCCGTGATTTCAATGCCAACAATCTTGCAGCCCTGCGGGATTTCAACCTCATCGGCGGTGGGGTAATTAAAAAACGGGATCGTTTGATGGCTTTTTGAGGTATCGACAAAATCCTTGGTCACCATCTCACCGTTATGGGCCAATTCTTTGGGTTTTACTGCAAAAGCAAAAGCTGCTCCAAAGGCATGGGCTGTTCTGATCAGGTTGCCCATATTGCCTTTTTTCGAGGCATTATCTATACCAATGCCAAAATAACCGCGCATATTTATCCCTTAAAAAAATCTAAAGCCGAAAGGCTCTTTGTATCACTGTGGCAACTATAGCGCCAAAATTAGACACTCAAAAGCTTTGGGTTTCAGTGTTAGCAAGTTGCGATCTTTCAAGAGTTGCAGCATAAGAGGCATCCGGTGGCGGCTCAGGAGCATATCCAAGCAGCCTACGCGTTACGGTTACAGACCAAACCAAGGCCATGCACACCGCTAGAATGAAAGACTATGCCGAATGATGACTGACAAAAAAACGATCGCCCCCACAGCATCAGACGGTGCGGCTTCCCCCTTGCAGCAAATGTTAATTGATTATGGGCCTTTGGTGATTTTTTTCACAGCCTATAAGCTTTATGATATTTATGTGGCAACCGGCGTTTTTATGGTGGCCATCATCATTGGACTGATCTTGTCAAAAATGCTGACCGGGCATATTTCGGGTATGCTGAAATTTACCTTTGCCATTGTTATGATTATGGGGGGCCTGACGCTTTATTTGCGTGATGAAACTTTCCTGAAGATGAAGCCAACAATAGTGTACGGCGTGTTCGCAGCCATCTTGGGGGTGGCTATGTTGCGCGGAAAATTGCTCCTTAAAAATATGCTGTCCAAAACGCTTGAATTTCCTATCGAGGACGCAGTGTGGCGGCGTATCACCAAGCAAGCGGTTGGCTTTTTCACGGGCATGATGGCCGCAAACGAACTGATATGGCGCACCCAATCAACCGACACATGGGTTAGTGTAAAAGTATTTGGATTTACCGGAGCGTTTATTGTTTTCACCTTTGTGGTGATATTTCAATTGATGAAATATATGCCTCATGAAGATCAGGGCATGGATGACAAATAACTATAACATATTAAAACTATAAATGAGCCACGCCTACTCTACCTGCGTCAACACGCTCAAAGGTTACGCAGAATAAAATCATATTTATTTCTGCGTTATCATCATATAGCGGGCAACCGATCACTCCGTAATCACGGTATGCTTTTTCCGCCCAGCTCATTTCATCCAAATGCGCATAATAAGGCTTTTTGTGCTCAATCAGCCAATTGAACCTGTCTTGCAAAGGACCGAAATTCGGTAATTCATCAATATAGGTCCCCGTTGTCTCAAAGCCGATGGCCTCTGTATAACGCGTGCCAATAAGGCGCACCTTAAAACGGGCGGTGTCTTTCTCATAGTCAATCAGCGCAAGAAAGGGCAGGTGCTCTTTCAGTAACATGGGGGTAAGATGCTGACGGGTAACATGCGTATGTTCGGCCTGTAAGGCCTGCCAGATTTTGTAAATTTTCTTCAGCGAATCGAACGGTATCTGGTCAATCGCTGGATCAGCAATGAAATCTGTGGACATAAAGACACTCGGCCATAAGTGTATTAAAATAACAAATCAGTGCTGACTATACCCTAATATCGACGATTTGGCCAAGGGGTTGATTTCTAAGTTCATTTTCGCGCAGTGAGGTGCGGCCCGTCGGCGCTTCACGGTTGTTTCCAGCAACTTGCACAACACGGGCTTTGGCACGAGCCAGATCCTGTGCAGAAGAAAGGTCAGTGTTACGGTTCGAAACCTTAGCAGGCAATTGCCGCACATCGCGGCGTTCGTCGCCGCGTGCTTTGATGCGGGCCTCGATAATGTCTTTGGGTTTTGGCGAAGCGTCAGCTTCACTCGTGCGCGCACGCACACCGGTTTTGCTGGCTTGTAACTGTGCCTGAATCTGCGCCTGTAACCCAGAAGCCTTCGGATTGACATCAACCATGTCAATGGACCCTAATCATAAATGCTAAGCTAATTCTTGGCTCTAACCCAGGGTCGACTTCTTCGCGCCCCACCATTCAAGATACTTGATCGAAAGGCGCCAGCTTAGCGCCCAATAGTGACCAGTTGGTTAAGGATTGGGTGTTTCCTCAAGTTTGTCAAGAAACGCCTGCAATTGCGGCCGTTTATCTGGTGAAACAAGGTTTATTGCCCGCCTTAAGGTTGCTTTTGCAGCCTCCTTGTCCTCAAGAGAGGCCTTTGAACGAGCGAGCATGAGCCAGCCTTCGACATCATCCGGGTCCGAGTCGAGGCGGGCTTCAAGACGCGCCACCATCGAGCGCATGAAAGCTTCTTGCTGATCTGGCGCCATACCGGCAACACTGTTGATCTGGTCCTCGCTAAGGATGGGAGGCGCTGTAGGGTCCAGCTCCTGCAATCTGGCACGCACCGTTGCGAGCCAAGGCGCATCCTCTGGAGACCGATCTGCCAAGCCTTGCCAAATTTCTTTGGCTGCCTCACTGTCCCCATCCTGCAAGCGCGCCAAACCCAAATAATATTGCCCGGCAGGGTGATTAGGTTCCTTGGCCAGTAAAGCCTGCAATATTAAATTTGCAGCCGGAGTAATTTGGCCGTGCGCCATCGCAATATAAGATTCTAACTGCTGCACACGCAAATTGCTGTCATCTGGGGAAAGCCTGACAAGTTCAGCAAATGCGTTCGCCGCCACCGAATAGGACCGCACAGCCCGTGCGGATTTGGCTAATATTGTCCAGCCTTGAATATCATCAGGATTTTTCGCGAGATGTGCTTGGAGCTTTTCAATCGCCTCACTGAAACTGGGTCCATCCTCAGCCACCAATGTCTCTTGCACGCCCACAATATCACCGGGCCTAGACGGCAAGTTTGGGCGCCCCAATTTCCAGTAACCATAAAAGCTACCGCCAATTAGCAAAAAAGCAATAAATACACTCAGCACAGCACCACTAGATGCCCCGGTTTTTCGGCTTTCAAAATGGTCTGAAAGCCGCAACATACGGCGCTGGATTTCCAGACGCGTGGCCGCTGCGTGCTCAGCACCAATACGCTTTTTCTCGATATCCTTTTCAAGCTCTGCAAGCTGCTGTTGATAATGGCTCACGGGGCCCTCTGAAACCGCTGTTTCATCGCCGCCAATAATGATCAACAGCACAACAGGAACCAGCAATAGCAAAAACAATGCCCAAATCATATGCTGTCCTTTTCCTGCAACATGCGTTCAATCCGAGCTTTTTCACTGTCTGAAAGCGGCTTGGCTGTCACAGGTTTTCGGGCTGTGGCCACCATCAAAATCACAAGACCCAGAAATAAAAATGGGGAGGTCCATAAAAACAACGTCATCTTGTTAAAAGGGGGGTCCAACAATACCCAGTCTCCATACCGGTCAACCAAGTAGGCCCGCACATTGTCGGGGCTATCCCCAAGCAGTATCCGCTCGCGGATAATCGCGCGCAGGTCTTTGGCCAGGTCAGCGTTCGAATCTTCGATCGACTGATTTTGACACACCAGACAGCGAATTTCTTTCATCAAGGCCCGTGCCGCAGCCTCTTGTGCCGGATCCGCAAGCGGCTTTTCGTCAACCGCCACACCGTAGGCTGGAACAGCCACAAACAAGATCATCACTGTCAGAAAAAGCTGTTTCATCTTAATGCCCGCAGTTCTGGCAGCAGACGTTTCTCAAGGCTATCACCAACTATTGGCCCCCAATGCCGGTAGCGTACAATACCGTCCCCATCAATCAGAAAGGTTTCTGGAACGCCGCTAACGCCCCAGTCGATAGCAACGCGGCCGTTCAGATCAACCGCTGTGGCAGCAAACGGATTACCAAGTTCATCCAAGAAGGCTTGTGCCTCTTTCGGGTCATTCTTGTAAGCAATCCCAATGATGTTTATATTGTGCTCCTGCGTCAGGCGCATCAGGCTTTTATGTTCAGCGCGGCAAGGCACACACCAGCTAGCGAAAAAATTCACCAAAATAGGTTTGCCTGTGCGCAAATCAGCATCGGTGATCGGGGCTTTGCCTTTTGCGAGGGCTGGCAGCGAAAAAACCGGGACTGGTTTATCAATGCGCACACTTTTAATTTCCTTAGGGTCGCGGTCACCCCCCATCATCTGAAAGAAAAGCGCAAAAATTGACAGCACAATCAAAAGC
>WFTS01000154.1 GCA_015485385.1 Kordiimonadales bacterium
CAAAGTGGCGCAAAGCGATATAGAGCTTGGTAAAATCAGGCCGGGTGAAATGGCGGTTAACGACACCGGATTTGCCCCAGCGAGTGAACAAGCCCCATATAGGTAACTCAACAGGCTTTTTCTAAATCACTAGGCCCCCGCGCGGTCAGCCGCAAGCTTGCTCTATAGCCCCGTGTTTCAAGCCAAAAGCATATTCAAACCTTTGCCTGATCGTAAGGGGCCTATTGGCGCTTTTTTTCGCCGCCGAAGGTTAGCACGATTGCACTGGTAGTGATGCCGCCAAGTGCCATCATCAGTGTCAGCGCTTGATAGCCATTGGTGAACAGACCCGCCCCTGTGGGGCCATCAACGCTTGAGGCCACAGCCGCGCCAGCAGCAGCGGCGATCGTGGGCAAGGCGCTGAGCAAACTAGAGGCCGTACCTGCGGCATCACCGGCGGCTTCAAGCGCTAAGGCGTTGGCAACCGGTGTCATTATGCCAAACGACAGCACATAAAAGAAAACCATTGTCCATAAAACCCATAGATCAACTACCGTGCCTGATACCAACAGCATGCCGATCCCCATCAGCCCGGCTAGGGTGCCGCCTAGTTTTAAGGGCAAGCGCAGATCGCGTGACCCGATAATGCGGCGGCTTATCCACGGGCCTAAAATCACAGCGCTGGCGGCTATAGCAAACAACAGGCCAAAGGTTTGGGGGCTGGTCCCATAATGCACTTCTGTCATGGCGGCGCCAATGCCAAGCATGGATGAATAGCCAAAAAACAAAAAGCTCATGGCGGTGGTGCCCATCAAAAAATCCCGGCCTGTGCATAGACGCCGCAGCAAGGCCAGCGATAGCGGGGCGCGTTTTGGGGCTGTTCTAGCGTGTGCATTTGTGGCAGGCGCGATGAAGACCACGGATATAATCAGTAACAGCAAGGCAAAGCCCACAAGGAACCAAAAGATAAAGCGCCAGTGCGCTATCAGTAAAATCCCGCTACCAACCAAAGGCGCAAGCAAGGGCGCGGCCCCGAAGATCATCATGATGGTGGCCATCAAGCGGGCTGTATCTTTGCCGCCGCCTTGGTCGCGTGTGATGGCGCGCGCTATCACGGGGCCACAGCCCCCAAAAATGCCTTGTACCATGCGGTAAAAAGACAGTGTCTCCAAGCTGTCGGCGGTGGCGCACAGGGCGCTCATGACCATAAAGCCAAGGATACCAATATAAAGCGGCACCATCCGCCCGAACTTGTCTGCGAGTGGCCCCCAAAGCATCTGGCCGGGGCCATAGCCAATAAAATAGGCGCTTACAATCACCCCTGCGGATTCTGCTGTGTGTCCAAAGCTGCGCCCGATGGCCGGATGGCCTGGTAAGGCAATATCAATTGCGGTTGCGGTAATGGCCGTGATCGCCGCTAGCGAGAAAACAAACGACTTGCGCTTGGCAAAAGGATGATCCTTTGGCTGGTTTGGCTGTGGGGATTGGTTTTGTGCCGGATCAAGGGTTGGAGGTGTTGCTGTCATGGGGTCTCGTTGCTATGGGCCTATTGCGTTTTTGCGGTCTGTCGCTGTTATATGCTCTGCCGCTGTTATATGCTCTGTCGCGGGCATGGGTTGGGGTTTCTTCTTATATGCGCGGTTGCGGCAAAGAAAATACCGTATGGCCGATGCAACTGGAATAGCCGCTGCAACGGAAACAATCCAGCTTACTTGCAACGCGTATATTTGAAAAGCCCGGCATAGCGCACAGCAGCCCTGCGTTTACTGGGTAAATATCTATTTTTGGTGGTGAACTGCCTTCAGGTAGGCTTCGTAGGCTAGGGTCATTTCATGAAGCGCGGTGCCAAGGGCGGTGCTTTCAATGGCGTGCTTTCTTTCAGGATCATCGCATTGGCTTGCCAAAAATGCAGCCTGCCCTGCAGCCATCACCCCCGCTGCCCCGGCGCAGGCGTTCATAAATTCGGCACGCTCTTTGATGGTGCGCACATCTCCGACCATGCGTTTCAGCATAAATTCTGTCAGATCCTCTTTGATCCGTGCGTGATACACAGGCAAAGGTTCTGTCTCAAGGCCGTTATAGTTGGAAATATCGTGCAAGGTTGCTCCTTTATATCCTTAGTGATCTTAGCATAAATTGGCTGTGTCTGCTAAGTATAAAGCGCAGAAATGCAAGGGTTTCAGCATTTAAAATGGAATGTTTCTGTCTTAGGTAGAGGCGCGTGCGGCCCTTGTCGTGCTTAGGGCTGCCTTTAGGCTGTCTTTGCTGAGGCGGTGCTGCCTTTCAAGACGGCTAAATAGGTTTCTGGTTCCGGACGGACACGGTAATTATCGGTCTCATGCGCCCAAATAACGGTGCCGTCTTTGTCACAAATTATCACGGTTGGCAGCACAGTGTCGCTGTCATAGCCCATGGCTTGCAAGCCAACAGGCAGCCCAGATTTTGAGACAATGCCAAGGGCTTTGGCCGCGTGATTGTCTTTGTCTTGCATAAACTCCAAGCCGTCTGTCCCAAACTTTTTAGCCAAAGCTTTTGTGTGGCTATCTGGTTGCGGCGAGGCAAACACAACACGCGCACCGATGCGCTTTAAGCGATTATAACCGGCGGCCATTTCTTTGACTTGCGCCATGCATAAGGGGCACCAATTGCCTCGGTAAAAGACCAACACAAGGGGGCTGCCGGTGAAGTCAGCACTATTGACAGGTTCCCCGTAGGAGCCGCTGAGGGTGAAGTCAGGTAGTTTTTTGCCAATTTCGATTTTGGACCCCGCGCGGTCGAGCCTTGAATACCAAAACACATAGACAAACAAAAGTGCGGTTGCCGCCAAGGTTGGCAGCGGCGTGTGGGACGAGGGGTTTTGCCCCATCCACACATAAAGCGAGATCCCACTGCCGATCAGCGCAAGGCTGAGGATGATGGGCATATTCTGGCTGGTACGGGCCCGGTGCTTGAAAACCATAATGCTGGTGAGAAATAAAAGCATTGGCAGCGTTGTTAGTAGCAACCCAATAGGGGCCAAAGACGGCGTACTATCCAACAGGGCGGAAATGCCCCGGTGCAACAGCACCACAGCAACCACAATATAGGCCACAATGAAAATTGATTTCAGCATCCGGTTCCCCCTTGGATAAAACCCTTGAGACTGACCCTAAAGCAAGTGGGCCAGAAGGCAAGGCGGCATAGCGTAGCATCGTGATCAGGCAGAGTGATCAGGCAGAGCGATCAGGCAAAGTGATCAGAAGAAGTGGCCAGAAGAAGGCTTTCTGATGAAACCAGCTATTATAATTATAGCAATGGATTGTAGCACTTAGAAACGGCTGTGCTGTTCATTGATCTGTATGAAAGCTTAGCTTGCAAGTGTTGCCTCAAGCGACCGAGCTTGGCTTGCAAGCGTACCGGCGACGGATTGCACATCCTCTGATACTGCGCCAATTTCTTCAACATTTTTGGTGACATCGGCGATTGCGTCTGCAACATCCTGCACCCCGCTTGAGGCTTCATCAATGCTGCGCACAATTTCTTGGGTTGCAGCGCCTTGTTCTTCCACGGCGGCAGCGATGCCGGTGGAAAAATCATTCAGCGATGATACGGTGCGGCTGATCCCATTTATTGAGGCCACCACATCCTGTGTTGCCGACTGAATTTCGGCCACTTGGGATTTAATATCATTGGTGGCGGTCGCGGTTTGTGTGGCCAAGCTTTTTACTTCCGAAGCAACCACAGAAAACCCCCGGCCAGCCTCCCCCGCGCGGGCGGCTTCAATCGTTGCATTGAGGGCTAGAAGGTTGGTTTGCTTTGCGATCTTGTTGATCAGCACCACTACCAGTTCAATTTGTTTGGAGGCTTCAGAGAGCCTGTCGATGATGCGGTTGGTTTTGTCTGTGGTTGCGACGGCTTCGCTTGCCATTGCGGAAGACCGCGAGACTTGCTGATTGATTTCATGGATTGAAGCATCCAGTTGCTCGGCGGCGGAGGCCACCGTTTGCGTATTGGTACTGGCTTGGCCTGCGGCACTGGAAACCGCCGCTGCTTTGCTCATGGCTTGCTGCATTGCCTTGCCGAGATGGTCTACATTTCCGTTTAAATGCTCAGATGCATCTTTCACCGATTTTGCAGAGCCTGAAAATTCATCCATTTTATGTTCAACGCCATCAGCGGCGGAATTGATATCGTGTGCTGCGCGGCTAAAATCACCGGCGAGGCCATGCTGCGATATGCGGCGGAAATACTGATTGTTGGCGATAAACCCCATGCTGGCTGTAGATTCTCGTACATAGGCGTCGGTGCGGTCGATCATATCGTTGATAGAATGGCACAAGCTGCTTTCTAGGCCATCTTCCGGCGTTATGCCCGTAAGGCGTGCTTCAAAATTACCGTGCGCAATTTCACCGACAACATGGAGAATATCATGCAGCGTTTCAGGATTAACCGTTTGGTTTTCCTCATAGATGTCATTTTGAGCTTTCATGGGCGTTCAATCATTTTTGGTTAGGCCAGCGATGAATTCATCATAGCTAACACCTTTTTCAATCAACTGAGCCTGAAGCGCGGCGACAGATTGGCGCAGCCCTTCTTTTTTGCTGGGGTTTCCAGCTTCCGTGGCGATCAATTGGTCATATAAGGGGATGATGGTCTTTTGGATGGTGGCAGAGTTTGGAACCCGGCGCGTGGAATGATACCCCACGATAGCCCCGTCCTTGAAACTGGGGGTTACATGCGCGATAACCCAGTAAAAATCACCAGATTTTGTTGCATTCACCACATAGGCGAAAATTTCTTTTCCCGCTGTCAGTTTTGACCATAATAATTCAAAAACCGCACGCGGCATGTTTTCATGCCGGACAATATTGTGCTGAACCCCGATAAGTTCGGCTTCCGTATAGCCTGCGATGTCCATGAAGGTGCGGTTTGCATATGTTATGCGCCCTTGAGTGTCGGTTTTACTGACAATGATATCCTCACGGTCAAAAAACACTTCACTGCCTGAAAAAATCACGTGCCCCCCAGCCTTTCTTTTGAAAGTGTCTGTTTGTTATTTTTTAGCCTTTTAAAGACTATTCCAACAGTAAACCTTTAAACCAGTTAGTATTCGCAAAATTGATCAAGGTCAATTATAGCGTGAAACTTAAAATATGGAGTTGAAAGCGCTTAAAAATACGCTGATTACTTTGTGCTCTGAAGGTGTGGTTACGGTGAAGCATAAAATCCGACACCCAGAGCGCCCGACACCCAGAGCGCCTCCGCGCTGAGTGGTGAGGGAAGATAATTCAGTTCCAGCCAGCTTGGCGAAAAGGGTGTATGGGCGGCTATTATGTCCATATTTGCCATATATAGACATAGGTGGTAGACTGTTTGCGTGTTTAAAAAGGACATGCCGTGAACGTTAGTTTTACCGAAAAGCAGGAAAAATATATCGCCGATCAGGTTTCTGAAGGTGATTATCAGAATGCCAGCGAGCTGGTGCGCGACGCCTTGCGGCTGCACGAACTGTATCGCCGCAAAGTATTGGAAGACCTGCGCGCCGCCATCAGCGAAGGTTGGGATAGCCCGGCCAGCACGCAGTCGGTGACGGATATTCTTAAAACCAAGTGATATGCTAAGTGATGATGCACGTTTGTCGATAAAAAAAGCTCGCATAAATATGCGAGCTTTTCTATTCTCTGAACGATGAGGGGAGGCGTTAGCCAACAAATCTCATGCGCCATATGTTTGTAGTATATGTATAAACACTCAAATTGTCAACCGGTAGTTGACGTTCAGAATTGCAGTATATGCCATTTACACAGAATGAGGAACGGGAATTACCTTCCATAATTTCCGTCCCCAGATTCGAGACATATTTAAATGCAGCGAACAGAAATATTTCTCTTGCGCTGAGTTTATATCAGTGGAATCTTGAACTTTCCGCAGCTTTTATTATTCCACTTCAAGTATGCGAAGTTGCAGCGAGAAATGGCGTAGTGCATGCGCTTGAGCAGCAGTATGGCAACAACTGGCATATATCAAAGGGGTTTATGCGGTCGTTACCCAACACGAAAAAAGGCTACTGTCCTCGTTCAAATTTTAAGTCTACTTCGGAAATATTGAAAAAACGTCAATCATTGACTTCCGGTAAACTTGTCGCAGACTTAAAGTTTGTGTTTTGGGAAAACATGTTGACCAGAAGGCACGACCAACGCTTATGGAACCCATATTTTAGGGCGTCATTTCCTTTTGCAGATGTGAATACATCTGTCCAGCTTGCACGCAGGAAAGCGAACACTCATTTGGAGAGAATCCGCAATTTGCGTAATAGGATTGCTCATCATGAACCAATTTTTTCTCGGGATACAGTGAGCGATTATGACTGTGTTCTTGATGTTATCCGTTGGCGCAGTCCTGTAGCGGCGGACTGGGTACAAAAGGTACAAAAAGTAAAAAATATCAATGCGCAGAAACCAATTATAAGACTAAATGTGCCACTGAACTTAGATAGTGAATAGTTTGTTTATGTTTTAGGGGCTTTATGACCATTCACTCCCCCCTCGGCGTAGCGGCCCAGCTTTTGATTAGCTCGTCATAGTCTACGGTTACGCCTTGCGGTTTCTCGTTCGCGAGCTTGGCTTTTGGGCTGCCGGGTTGGTTTAGCCAATAGCTTGGGTCGCGGGGTTTGTTTAGCTTGGGGCCACAGGTTTTTTGCACGCCCGCGCGCTCTAGGCGCTTCAGGATTTTATCTTGGGCGTTCGCCAAGCTGTCCATTGCCTCTTGCGGGGTTTTATCGCCCGAGATCGCGTCGCCGATATCTTGCCACCACAGCTGCGCCAACCTTGGGTAATCGGGCACATTGGTGCCGGTTGGTGTCCACAGCACCCGCGCCTTAGACCGGTAAAATTCGATCAGGCCGCCCAGCGATTTGGCGCGCGCGGTCATGCTTTTGTCCCAAATATCGCTTTCGCGAATGAAGGTTAGCCCCACATGGCTTTTCTTCAGCGATACTGTTTTCGAGACCGTAAACTGGGCATACAGCCACGCCGCTTGCGCGCGCTTGGTGGGGGTGGATTTCATCAATGTCCACGAACCAGTGTCCTGATAGCCCAGCTTCATGCCGTCCTCATAATAGGCACCGCGAGGGCTTGGGGCCATGCGCCACTTGGGGGTTTCGCCGTCCATCACCGCTATGCCGGGTTTTACCATGTCGGCGGTAAAGGCGGTGTACCAGAAAATCTGCTGGGCGACGGCGCCTTGCGCGGGCACGGGGCCTGCTTCGCCAAACGTCATGCCGGGCGCGGTGGGCGGTGCGTATTTTTTCAGCCAATCGACATATTTCTCAACGCTGTACACAGCCGCCGGGCCGTTGGTGGCCCCGCCCCTTGATACGCTGGACCCCACCGGTGAGCAGCCGTCAACCCGGATGCCCCATTCGTCCACGGGCGTACCGTTTGGCAGGCCTTTGTCACCCGCGCCCGCCATCGACAGCCACGCATCGGTAAAGCGCCAGCCAAGGGACGGGTCTTTTTTGCCGTAATCCATATGGCCGTAGACGCGCGTGCCGTCAATTTCCTTCACGTCATTGGTGAAAAAAGCCGCAATGTCTTCGTAGGCTGACCAATTCACCGGCACCCCCAGATCATAGCCGTATTTGGCTTTGAATTTGGCTTTCAGATCGGGGTTGGTGAACCAGTCGTAGCGAAACCAGTAAAGGTTGGCGAATTGCTGGTCGGGCAGCTGGTACAGCTTGCCGTCGGGCGCGGTGGTGAAAGACAGGCCGATAAAATCGTCCAGATCAAGCATGGGATTGGTCACACTTGCGCCTTCGCCCGCCATCCAGTCTGTAAGGTTGCGCACTTGTTGGTAACGGTAATGGGTGCCGATCAGGTCGCTGTCGTTGATATAAGCGTCATAAATATTGCGGCCAGACTGCATCTGGGTTTGCAGCTTTTCCACCACGTCGCCTTCGCCGATCAGGTCATGGTTTACCTTAATGCCGGTGATCTCATAAAAGGCTTTGGCCAGCACCTTGGCTTCATATTCGTGGGTGGTCAGCGTTTCTGAAACCACGTTGATTTCCATGCCTTTGAACGGTTCAGCGGCTTTGATAAACCACGCGAGTTCCTTCATGCGCTCGGCGTCTGACAGCGTGGAGACTTTAAATTCGCCCTCCGACCATTTTTTTGCAGCTAGCTCGTCGGCCATAGCCGCTGGCATTAGGCTGAATAAAACCGCCGCCGATACCGCCGCTTTCAAGAAACTTTTCATCGTCCACTCCCCATAAGGCTTTGTATTTGTTTGTAGCTTACTGATCTCGCGCCTTAAACCCAGCGAAAAACAGCCAGTGCGTATAATATTGATAAGCCCAGCGCCCACCACAGCGCGTCTGCGCCCATGAAGTACAGCCAGCCGAGATGAATGAAACCACTGCCAAGCAAGCTAATGAACAGCCGGTCGCCGCGTGTGGTCTCGAACCACAAGATGCCGTCTCTGGGTGCGCCGCCGGGCGACAGGCGCTCCCACACGATCATTGACAAGATCAGCAAAGCGATCACGCCAAAGAAGGTGGCGGTGAAAGGCGTCCATCCCATCCATGAAAGATCCATCAGTGTTCTCCTACACCCTACCGAGGGCAAAGCCCTTGGCGATATGGTTGCGTACAAACCAGATAACGATGGCACCGGGCACGATGGTGAGAACCCCCGCTGCTGCCAGCACACCCCAATCAAGGCCAGAGGCCGATACTGTGCGGGTCATCACCGCCGCGATGGGCTTTGCGTCAACACTGGTAAGCGTGCGCGCGATCAATAGCTCCACCCACGAAAACATAAAGCAGAAGAAGGCCGCAACCCCGATGCCAGAGCCGATCAGAGGCATGAAAATGCGGGTAAAAAAGGCGCTAAAGCTGTAGCCGTCGATCTGTGCGGTTTCGTCAATTTCTTTTGGTATGCCTGACATAAAGCCTTCCAAAATCCACACCGCCAGCGGCACGTTAAACAGCGTATGCGCCAGCGCTACCGCGATATGAGTGTCAAACAAACCGATCGAGCTATAAAGCTGGAAAAACGGCAGCACAAACACCGCAGGCGGGGCCATGCGGTTGGATAGCAGCCAGAAAAACAGATGCTTGTCCCCCATAAAGCGGTAGCGGCTAAAGGCGTAAGCCGCAGGCAGGGCCACCACCAGCGAGATCACCGTGTTTAAAGCCACATAGATCGTGGAATTGATATAACCACCATACCAGCTTGGGTCGGTGAGGATGGTTTTAAAGTTCGCGAGTGTCGGGTTTGCGGGCCACAAGGAAAAGCCGCCGAGGATTTCCGCGTTGGTTTTCAGCGCCATCGTCAACAGCCAGTAAAGCGGCACCATCAGGAAGAGGATATAGAGCGTCGGCGTGATACGGATACGCTTGATTAAACGCATGATTGTCATAGGTGTGCTCATTGCCCGGCCTCCGCGTCGCGCGCTGTCATCACGGTGTAAAACACCCAGCTAAGCAGCAAGACGATGAGGAAATAAATCAGCGAAAAGGCCGCTGCGGGGCCAAGATCAAATTGCCCGATGGCCATTTTCACCAGATCGATCGACAGGAAGGTGGTTGAATTGCCCGGCCCGCCGCCCGTCACCACAAAGGGTTCGGTATAGATCATGAAACTATCCATGAACCTGAGCAGCACGGCGATCAGCAGCACGCGCTGCATCTTGGGGAACTGGATAAAGCGGAACACCGCCCAGCGGCTCGCACCGTCAATTTTCGCCGCCTGATAAAAGGCGTCAGGAATTGACGACAGCCCGGCGTAACATAGCAGCACGACTAAGCTGGTCCAGTGCCACACATCCATGATAATCACCGTCACCCATGCGGCGGTAGCATTTTGCGTATAATTATAATCTATGCCCATGGCGGCAAGGGTGTGGCCCAGCAAGCCAATATCAGCGCGCGCGAAAATTTGCCAAATAGTGCCAACCACATTCCAGGGGATTAAAAGCGGCAAAGCCATCAACACAAGGCATAGGCTCGCGCCCCAGCCTTTTTTCGGCATACTTAAAGCAATCCAGATGCCCAGCGGAACTTCAATCGCGAGGATAATGCCAGAGAATAAAAGCTGTCGGCCAAGCGCATCATGGAAGCGGCTTGAGTTTAATATTTCCTCAAACCATTCTGCCCCGACCCAGTAAAACTCGTTATTGCCAAAACTGTCTTGCACCGAATAATTGACCACGGTCATCAACGGCAAAACGGCAGAGAAAGCCACCAGCAGAAACACTGGCAGCACCAGAAACCACGCTTTTTGATTAAGCTTTTTCTGCATCATTTCACCCCCGTAACAAGGTGGCTGTTCTGGTACACTAGCGTGCGTTCAGGCTCGAATATCAGCCCGGAGGGGCCGGGGGTGATGCTTTGGTGTTCGGGTACTAAGGCCGATAGGCTGTGGCCCTGAAAGCTGATTTTCGCGATCTTATGGCGGCCTAAATCCTCGATACTTTGAATGGTTGCACTGTCGCCTTCGCTAAGTTTTAGGAACTCAGGCCTTATTCCGATCTCGACTTGATCGTTGCCCAAAGCGCCGTAGTGTGCGCCGAGGCTGATCTGCTGGCCGCTAACCGTTGCAGTGGTGCCGTCCACGCTGGCGGGTAGGAAATTCATCCCCGGTGAGCCGATGAAATAGCCCACAAATGTATGGGCTGGGCGCTCGAACAGCTCTTCCGGTGTGCCGATCTGCACCACTTCGCCCCCAAACATCACCACCACTTTGTCGGCGAATGTCAGCGCTTCGGTTTGGTCGTGGGTGACATACACCATGGTGAAACCAAACTGCCTGTGCAGCGCTTTCAGTTTTGACCGAAGCTGCCATTTTTTATGGGGGTCAATCACCGTAAGCGGTTCATCGAACAAAATTGCATTCACATCAGACCGCACAAGCCCGCGCCCAAGCGAGATTATTTGTTTTGCGTCAGCAGACAGGTTGGCTGCACGGTCATCCAAGCGGTCGGTCAGATCAAGCATCTCGGCGATCTCATCCACCCTTGCTTTGATATCCGCCGCAGTCATGCCTCTGTTGCGTAAAGGGAACTCCAGATTTTGCCTGACTGTCATGGTGTCGTAAATCACCGGGAACTGGAACACTTGCGCGATGTTCCTATCGGCTGTGTCGCGGTGTGTCACATCTGTGTCACCAAATAGCACGCGGCCTTCAGACGGGGTCAGCAGCCCCGATATGATATTAAGAAGCGTGGTTTTACCGCAGCCAGACGGGCCCAAGAGCGCATAGGCTCCGCCGTCCTCCCACACATGGTCAAGGCTTTTCAGCGCATAATCGGCTGGCTCTTTGGGGTTGGCGATGTAGCTATGCGCCGTGGCTTGAAGATGAATTTCAGCCATCAGAGCGCGCTCCCGTCTTGTCTGAAGACCATAAAATCAGCGGGGTCCAGATAAAGCGTCACTTGATCGCCTTCGCTGTAGGGGTGGATGCCGTGCACAAGTGCAGTCCAGCGCTGGCCTAGCAAGTCCACATGGATGAAGCTTTCTGAGCCCGTGATTTCAGTGATCGCGACACAAGCTGAAACGTCAAGAGCGTTTCTGGATGGTTTTTTAACATGCAATTGGTGGGCGCGAAAGCCGATTTGGTAGGCCCCGTCAGGTAGGCCGAGCGTGTCTTTGTATGTTGGGCCGCCTGCTATTTGAACGGTGCCGCCAGAGCAAACGGCGGGCGCACTATTAAGCGGTGGATCAGAGAATGTGCGGGCAGACTGTAGGCTATTGGGTGTGCGGTAGACCTCTAAGGTTGGCCCTGCCTGAACCGTGCGGCCTTCATGCAGCAGGGTGATCGTGCCGCCCAAAAGCAAGGCTTCTTCGGGTTCCGTGGTGGCATAAACCACCGTAGAGCCGGTCTGGTTGAACAGTTTGGGCAGCTCGGCGCGTAATTCTTCCCGCAACTTGTAATCAAGGTTCGCCAGTGGTTCATCCAAAAGCACCAAATCAGCCTCGCGCACCAAAGCCCTTGCAAGCGCCACCCGCTGCTGTTGCCCGCCGGATAATTCCAGCGGCTTGCGCTTTAACATTGGGCCGATAGCCAGCAGATCAGCGATCTTTTCTACCCGCGCATGAATATCAGCCTTGGGTGTTTTCATAACCCTAAGCGGCGAGGCGATATTATCAAATACGGACATTGAGGGGTAATTGATGAACTGTTGATAGACAAACCCGATGCTGCGTTTTTTCACGGCCACGCCGGTAAGGTCAACCTTTGACTGATTGGGACCGTCCATCACTATCTGACCGCTGGTAGGGGCATCCAAGCCCGCCAACACCCGAAGCAAACTGGTTTTCCCCGATAAGGTTGGCCCCAGAAGCACGTTAAAACCGCCCGGCGTAAAGCAGGCGTCAACAGCAGATAAATATGCCTCGCCGCCCACCGTTAGCGTGATGTTTTTAACTTCAAATGCCACCCAGTTTGCTCCCCGCATGGGCCTGCCCCTAATGGCACATGACCTAGCCCTTTCGTGTGAAAGGTCAAACGGATACGCTAGATTGCCCCGCGCCCCAGAGTAAACGATTTAGCAAATAATTAAGCAAATGATTTAGCAAACAATTTGGCTAACAATTTGGCAATAATCTTACGGGGATAAAGGAGCAAGGATACAGCATGGGCGCCCCAGTTTAGCAGGCTTTGATTTATACTGCGCATCTTTGAAATTTTTGATTGTAAAAACACACGTTCATATAGCGTTCATGCAGATATTGTTACCAAACAGGCTGGCACCTATTTGGAGAAAATATGATGGGTCTTGGGAAAAACACCTGCGCTGTTTGTAATCGGCTTGTGGGGCTTGTGGGGTTGGTGCTGCTTGTGTTTACCGGTACGGTATCAGCGACTGCACAATCCTCGTCTATTACGATAGATTACAGTGATTGGACCGCAGTTCTGAAGGAAAGCGTGTTGCCAACGGGTCGCTCGGACAGAAGGCCATCCTTCAGTGTGAATTCGCAGTCTGGCACCCGTATTAAAACCGTAAGCAATGGTAGTCGCCTTACACGCCTTGAAGCCAATCGTGTCTTTTTCCATGCCCTTGAGAAAAAGCACATGGTTTATTTGCGAAAATTGCGCGCGAGCCTAGAGCGTTTGCCAAGTGAAATTCCGCTGACTGACCTGAGCGATAATGAGCAACTAGCCTATTGGTTGAACCTGCATAATGTTACCGTTTATCTGATGGTTGCTGAAATTTATCCCGTAACGAGACTGAAAAATTTTGTGCGTGAGGGCTGGCCGAAAAAGCGCCTTACCATTGAGGGCAAGGCATGGTCACTGGCAGATATTGAACGCTATGTGGTTGCTCGCTGGAAGGATCCTCGGGTGATTTACGGGTTTTATAACGGAGCAATCGGCGGCCCTAATTTGCGGCGTGAAGCCTATAGCGGTGATACCGTATGGGCTTCGCTGGAAAAGAACGGAATGGAATTTGTCAACAGCCTTCGCGGCCTAAATTTTCGCGGAAATACCGCTAAAGCATCCACACTTTTCAGCCTGCTGCGCCCGATATTCACCGATTTTGATACCGAACTGGTGCGCCACCTTGAACCCTATGCTGACCCTCAGGTTCTGAAGCGTTTGGAACAGGTGCGCCGTATAACAACAGATGTAACGGATTGGGCGATCGCTGATATTTATAATGGCCGGATGGCGCGCGGCACACCATCGGCGGGCAATAGCGCCGCATTTGTAATTGGCTTGGGTGAAGACGCTCAGCAATTGGGGGGCAAGGTGCGCAGTTTGTCGCGGTTCCCGCCGCATGTGCAAAAACTGCTGCTTGATATTAATACCCGCAACCTAAAGCGCAAACGCAAAGGCAAGGTAACAGTTGAGGAAATTATTAGAGACACAGAAAAATAATCAGGGGCCAATAATCAGGGACCAATGATCAAGTGAAGTCGTGCGCCGAAATATGGGGGTTAAGCGGGACTGATTTCACATCAACTGACATCAACTGCATTAAGGAGGGACGGCATTAAGGGGGACGGCATTAAAGGGGATCAGTTGGAAAGCTGGACAATACCCTCGCCGGTCTGATGAAGGTATTTCTGCGTGATTTTGGCCAAAGTGCCGTCGGCGCGGATCTCGTCTAATGTGTTTTGCATCAGGTCAATCAAGCTTTGGTCGGTCTCTTTGTTAAAGGCGAAATAATATTCCAAGTCTTCGAAGGCATATATGATTTTAAAAGCCGCAGGCCGGTAATGAAGTGACCGGAAAATCCAGTTGGCGACGGCTTGGTCGAACACCATCGCATCATAGCGTCCGCGCTTTAAAAGTTTGGCGGCGCTTTCAAGCGTGTTCACATAGATAAAGCGGCTTGGATCAACGCCTTTTGCCATCATGCGCTGCTCACCGCTGGAGTTTTTCATCACGCCATAGCGATATTGGTTGAAATCCGCGCCTTCTGACAGGGCTGCGCTATTGTCTCGTCGGGCGACAACCACTTGCCGCGACACGCCGATCGGACCAACCCATTTGAACAATGATTCTCTGTAAGGGGTGCGCACAGTGGAAAACAGCAGGGTATTTTTATGGCGCAAGGTTTCTCTATAGGCGCGGCTCCACGCCATAATGATAATATCTTTCCGGCTTTGTTCCATGCCAGCGCGCTTAAGGATTTCAACCAAAACGTCAACACTTAGGCCTTTTGCGATACCATTTTCTTGGTAACTATAGGGTGGGTAATCATCGGCGCTGATTGCGGTGATGGCGCCTTCTTTCTCAGAAATTTCATGCAAATGTTCGGGGTTATCCCGCAGATATTCGGGCGGGGCAGCGCCTACAGATTGCGCTGTAGCCAAAGCACAAAAAAGGCCATAAAACACTGTTATAATAAACTTAAAATTACGCATGTATTCCTCTGTCCCCGGAAACAGGTATACATGCTTTTTAATTCAGTACAAGTGTATCTATGTTGGCGTTATGCTTATTTTTGACTTGGTTTAGTCTTACTTTATAGTGCGTTTAGTTTTTTTGGTGCGGTTCAGGCCTTGTTTATTGCGGCTTTTATCGCGCTTTGCCTGTCAGCGAATTGTTCAGCCTTGCCGACCATTTTAAAAATATCCAGCCGATCAAAACTACAGCGGCACGGATCACCAATCCCGGCCAGATAAACCGTGCCACCAACAGATTTTTCGCGCCGGATTATGTCTTCAATGGCTAGGGCGCTGGTGATGCCCACAATCGAAGATTTGCTCATGTCGATGATCAGGGTTTTATGGCGGCTATAATCTTTTATCCGGTGCTTCATTTCGTGGGCGACACCAAAGCTCATGGGGCCATCAAGATGGAACAATAAAACACTGCCAGCCGCCTCGCGCAGAAGCGTTTGCTCGGTTTCATTCAGGGGGGCGAAATCTTCGCTGCCATCGGTCAGGAACAGGCCATCGAGCTGCAATTTTGTCAGCCGGTCTATGGTTACCATATTGGCGATAAAGACCCCTAGAACAACAGCTGTCATAAGGTCATAAAAGACAGTGGTTAGCATAACACCAAGCATCAAAAGCTGGCTAAACAGCGGCAGCCTGTGCAGCCGCTTGATATAGCTCCAATCTATGATATCGATACCAACTTTTATCAAAATACCCGCAAGGACTGCGTAAGGCACATTTTCAACCAGCCCTCCTGCGCCCAGCGCCAAAACCAGCAGCACAATGGCGTGCAGCACGCCAGAGGTGCGGTCTGTGCCGCCTGCTTTGATATTGATGGCGGTACGCATCGTGGCTCCGGCGCCAGGTAAAGCGCCAAAGGCCCCTGCCACCATATTGCCGATGCCCTGTCCGATCAGTTCGCGGTTGCTGTCGTGTTTGGTGCCGGTCATATTGTCGGCTACAAGCGAGGTCAAAAGGCTGTCGATTGCACCAAGCCCTGCCAGCAACAGAGCATAGGTAATAAGGTCAGACGCGGCGTCCATGGTGAAGCTTGGCATCTGAAAGCTTGGAAGGCCGGTCGGGATTTGCCCGATCACCGCAAGGTGGGATGCTGGGAATATTAACAAAAAGACCAAGGTGCCAATGATAAGCGCCGCCAGAGGGGCCGGCAAAAACCGCGAAAGCTTTTCAGGCCAAAAGAAGGTCACCGCCAAGGTTACGCCGCCGATCAAAACCGCAGCACCGTCAGCGCTGAACAGCATGGACGGCACTTTGATCAGCATATCAAACACACCAGCGCCCGCAGCATGACCCAAGAAAGGCCCAAGCTGTAAAACGATAATTATCACACCGATCCCGGACATAAAGCCCGAGATTACCGGGTAGGGGACAAGGATAATATATTTACCAATGCGCAGTAGCCCGAACAATATCTGGAACAGGCCTCCAAGCATCACCGCAGCAAACGCCAGCGCCATGCCGGTGTCGGGATACTGCCCGATAAAATGGGTGATAATTGCTGCCATCACCACTGTCATGGGGCCGGTGGGGCCTGATATTTGGGTGCGTGTGCCGCCAAACAGGGCTGCAAACAGCCCAACGAATATCGCGCCGTAAAGGCCAGCGGCGGCCCCCGCACCTGAAGATACACCAAAAGCCAAGGCCAGCGGCAAAGCCACGACCGCCGCCGTAACACCACCGAAAATATTATTTTTGAGATTGTCCATGGAAATCCTTGTGCGAACGTATGCGCGATAAAATATTTACCCAAGTGACACTTTTAAACCAAACAAAATAGGCCGCTTAACCAAGCAAAATTGGCAGCGAAGGGCCAGACTATTAAGCCAGACTATAAGTCAGACCAAAGCAGCTTATGTCTTTTAACCCGTATGCCCGGTGGTTGCAATTGTTCGTCGCTTTGAAGGGCGTAACCCCAGAGGCGGCTAAAGGCGCAAACCAGAGGCGGCTAAAGGCGCAAACCAGAGGCGGCTAAAGGCGCAAACCAGAGGCGGGCTTTTGTCCCAAGCCGGTGCAAATTTACCGAGCCGTTCCTTTGGTATGCCAAGCTGGCCC
>WFTS01000155.1 GCA_015485385.1 Kordiimonadales bacterium
AGCAGACCGCGTGGGCAAAACCCAACGCCTGCATGATGTGGTTTTCACGCATGAACTGCCGCGCAGCGCCATTGGAAAAATACTGAAACGCACGCTGCGAGATCAGTATCAGGCGGTAAAAAATACAGGCTAAATCATGGGCTAAACCCTAATATAATAGCCCCGCCAGCCTCCGGCGTTGTTGCACAAGACATAGCTGAGAAGCGTTTGAAATGCCTATTTCTGACCGTGTGCAAAAATGTGCAATCTGATGTGACAGGCCTTTCACCAAAACGCCTCGTCTGGATATGAAAATATTCATTTAATTCAGTGCGTTACGGCATAGATTTAATGTGCCTGTCACATCTTTTATCTGTGCGTCACAGATTTCACACGCATTTTACCCTTCCAAAAGGGCTATTTGGAGCATTTAAAACAGCGCTTTTTTACAGGATTTTTACTGCTTAACCACCCAGCTTATAGGCACCGCCGCGCTTGATGGCGCGCTTGTAAGCCGGACGATTTTCCATGCGCTCAAGATAGGCTGCCAAGTTTGGGATTTGTGCCAAACCGCCACCAGCATTTACGGCTTCAAAAATGAAAGTGGCATGAAAATCAACCGCCGAAATTTCACTGCCCATGAAAAATTCTTGCTCGCCGAGAGTGCGCGCGAGATACCCCAAATGAAGACCAATTTCACTTGTTATGCGCGGGGCCAGTGGCGCGCCTGCCTCGCCGAGGCGTCCGACATATAAATTCAGTATCAAAGGCAACATGGCAGAGCCTTCGATATAATGCATCAGCTCGTTATATTTCAAATAATTAGGGCTGTCATAATCGGGGGCGAACTTGCCCGGTGCATATGTGCGGACCAAATAATCAATCGCGGCGGCAGATTCTGCAATGGTAACGTCATTGTCTTCCAGCACTGGTGCTTTGCCAAGCGGATGCACCTTCAACAGGCTTTCAGGCGCAAGCCCGGTTTCTGTATCGCGTGTGTGGTGCACTATTTCATAGTCAGCACCGATTTCTTCAAGCGTCCAAACAATACGCTGTGACCGGCTGTTGTTAAGATGGTGTATTTTAATCATAAGGGCCTCCGCCAATTTCAATCCTATAGCTAAGCTAGAGCGCACGCCTTGAAAAGAAATGCCCACAGTGAAAAAACACCGGCAACCTACACCGGCCATCTACACCGGCCAAAGCAGAGCAAAGCGGTTAAGGCGTCGCGGAAATAATCCGTACCGGGCGCACCCTCCCCTTATACCGCTGGGCTGGCCTAATCATACCGCTGGGCTAGCCTAATCGCGTGACAGCAGATAAATCGCCAGCAAGCGGCGCTGTTCATCGGTTAGATCAGGGCGCGGCATCGCTCCGGGCGGGACGTTAAGAAGCGCCTTTAAGCTATCGGTATCATAGCGCTGTGCGAGATGTTGAAGCACTTTTACCTGCACGCCTTTGGGGGCGCTTGCGGGGTCATGGCACGCGGCGCAGCCATTGGCCGCAAACAGGGCTTGGCCCGCTATGATATCTTCAGGGGCGAAGGGAACGGTCTCTAATTTAGGGGCGGCGGCAACGGTTTTACTGTCAGCGACTTGCATATCTCCCCAGCCAATACGGTACACAGCGCCCGCATAATCATCTGAAATATAAATCGCGCCGTCAGGGCCTTGTTCGATATCCACCGGGCGGCCAATGACATCCTCGTTCAGTTCAAAACCGGTGAGAAAGTCTTGTTCGCTGATGCTGCCGTCCTCTTGAAACCTAAGCGCGACAACCTTATAGCCCGATAATATGCTCCGGTTCCAAGACCCGTGCAGTGCCGCAAGCGCCACGCCGCCATAGCCGGGCGGGGCCGTCTCAGGTGTTAAAAACTTAATGCCAAGCGGGGCCACATGCGCCCCAAGGCCGTGCACCATAACCCGCGAGGCCGCAATATCTGCTTCATGCCCTGCCCCGTAATCGGGGTCCACTACCCGGTTGTCATAGCTATAGGGCCAGCCGTAAAACTGACCGTCTTCGATCAAATTTATCTCGCACTGCGGGATATCATCCCCCAGCAAATCGCGGCCATTATCGGTTCCGTACAAACGCCCGGTCCCCGGCTGCCAATCAAAGCCCACGGTGTTTCTAAGGCCAGACGCATAAATGCGGGCCTCTGTCCCGTCACTACGCATCTGCAAGATCGCAGCCCGATAAGGATTATCTTCAATGCAAACATTGCAGCTAGAGCCAACGCTGACATAAAGCATTCCGTCTGGCCCAAACCCAAGCGTGCGGGTATTATGGTTGCCGCCGGGCGGAAGCTGGTCAAATATCACTTCAATATTGCCAACGGTACGGGCGGTTGGGTTAAAGGGCATACGGATAATACGGCCAGTTTCGGCCACATAAAGATAGCCGTCACGCAAAGCAAGGCCGTGTGGCCGGTTAAGCCCTTTCAGCAACAAAGTGCGCCCGTCAGAGACACCGTCGCCGTCCCTATCAGCATGCAGCAAAATAACCTCGCCGGGGCGCATACTGGATACCAGCAAATCCCCCGTGGCGGTACTACGCATCATGCGGGCATTGGTAACACCGTCTGCAAAGACCCCAATTTTAAAACCCTGAGGCAGTTTAAAACGTGATTTCACCACCGTATCAGCCGGGGCGCCCAACTGTTTTCCGGTCATAAAATCAAGAAACGGGCCTTTAGCTGTGGGCCCAAACAACCAAACCCAAAGCCCGAAAGCAAGGGCCACCACCAAAATACCGATCAAGATTTTCTTTATCATGCGCCCTGCCCCTTTTTTGCAAGCCCACAGCGTGCCGTCTACTGCTGTAAAAAGCAAGGCAGACAAAAGTGTACTGCAAACACGCCTCTCAGGCGGATGCCCAAGTGGTAAAATTCCGAACGGACAACTTGCTGACATACTCCTGCCAAGACATGTCAGCAGCCATGTGATATCACTTGCATTATGAAGCGCTCAGACAGATTATTTCAGATAGTTCATTTCATGCAGTCCCACCGCATGGCGGTAACTGCTGCGCGCATTGCGGATGAGTTTAATGTTAGCGTACGGACCATCTACCGAGACATTCAGGACCTGATCATATCTGGCGTTCCGATCACAGGCGAAGCGGGGGTTGGCTATTTGATCGACAAAAGCCACACATTGCCGCCGATGGCGCTTGAGGTTGGGGAGCTTGAAACCCTGATGCTGGGGGCAGCCATGGTATCAAGCTATACCGACGAGACTATGGCAAAATCGGCACGAAGCCTTGTCCGCAAATTTAAAAACGCTCTCAGCGAGAAAGACCGGATGATTTTTGCTGGCACGGCTTTGTTCGCGCCACGTTCAAATGCCTTGATCCCGTGGCATGTGGATTTTTCCATGCTGCGCGAGGCAATCCGTAACAAGCATAAATTACAGCTTGAATATGGCGACAAGGACGGCATGCTATCAAAGCGTACCGTATGGCCGCTGTCGCTGTCCTTTTGGGGGCCAAGCTGGCTGTTGTTGGCTTGGTGCGAACTCAGAAATGACCATAGGCATTTCCGGCTTGACCGAATGCAAAGCGCGGTTCAGCTGGACACTAAATTCACCGAAACACCAGAGACATCACTTGCGCATTTCCTTAACAGCCTTGGGTTTAAAGACGGCTTAAGAGACTAAACGCATTCCCTGTCTCGTGCAGATGCTTTACGCCGCCCAACCGAAAGCCCTCACAAACACAAAAAGGATACGCCCACTAGGGACATATCCTTTTTAATTGTTTCGCCATAAGCCTGTTTGCGGCAGGTTTATTTATGGCCGAAGGTTTTGCGGATATAGGCCAGCAGATCAACAACATCTTGATCGGTCAGTTCGTCATTGCCGCCAAGAGGTGGCATGGCCAAATCGGCCTCTTCACGTTCCAAACCATCAGTGATGCTTTCAATCAGCGCCTCATCAGACTTTTGAAGTGGCCCTTTTTTCGATGTGAAATCAGGAATGCCGGCCATTGTGCCTTTACCGTTTTCACCGTGACATGCCACACAGGTTTCACCGAATTTTTCAGCACCGTTTTGAATATTTGGTGCATCCAAAGCCAAGACACCAGGGGCCGCAACCACAGACGCAGAAAGTAGCATTGCGCTCAACAAAATCTTCTTTTTCATATTTGGTTTCCTATTTATAAAAGCCGCGCTTACTTGTTAGACGCGCGCAAAAAAGCCTCAATGTCACGGGCCATATCACCAGGAATATTGGCGCGAACCCGCATGTGCGTTACATCCACATGCCATTCTTCATCCGTATTGTCACGCGCTGCTTTCATATTATGGCAGCGGGCGCAGGTTTTAGCCCATGCCTTTGCCCCGCGCGCAAATTGCTTGGGATCGGGCTTATCTTTGCCTGCGGCAGACGTAGCGGCACTGAAACCCATGGCACCAACCAAGGCTGCGACTAGAACAAACGGTAATATTTCACGTTTCTGTTTCATCTTATTTCTCCGAGTTGGGGCCTAAAAGCCGTATGAAAGTTGGAGCTGAAGCCGTGTATCATCTTCACGAGTGGCGGCGAGATAATTGCGGAATTCAACCGCGCCTTTCACCACAACAGAAGACGAAAGCCAATAATTCATACCAACATTAAAGCGCTTTTCGCTGATAGCTTCTCTAAGTTCCAGATCGCCTTTTGAGCTATACTGACCGTAGCGTACCACAGGTTCTAGCTTATCGACAAAATCTGAATCTGTCACACCAGACATGCGGTAAGCAGCCTGCGCGTACCAAGCTTCCCATGTCAGTGTTGAGAAATTATTTCCGGTGATATCCTCTTCAGAGCCAAGGCCCTTCAGTTTAGAACTCAGATATTCACCGCGCACATTCCAATTGCCTTTTGTATAGGCAAAATCAGCGCCCCAGAGGTTATATTTACCCTGTGAAAGAGCAGCCACTTCCATCTCTTCGACTTCGGCGGCGCCTTCATCATGGCCTCCGGCGGCAGGCTCTTCAGTTTCTGGCTTAACCTTAGCAGCCAAGAACGAGCCGCCAATTTCCAGATCATCCAGCGGGAAAAATGCCACGCGGCCACTGATTGCCTTGTTTTTATTGTTGTCACGGCCAAAGCCTTCGACTTCAACCCCGTCATGTTCCGCGCGTGGGCCGTTGCCCACAGCAAGAGAGTAAGTGAACAGCTTGTCGCCCAGCATTTTACCGCCGCGCAGCATTAAGCCCACTTCGCCGATGGGCTGAATTCCGCCGTGAGCAAAACCAGCAGGCGGGTTGGTCAAACGGTTGATCCAGCTAGGGTGCAGACGCTCTTGGAACTGGCCAACAGGGCTGAGGAATTTGCCCGCCACAAGGGTCATATTATCATTCAGTAAGAAATCAAGTTGGCTATATTCCACTTCCATCTCGGTTTCACCGTCGATGGTTGTTGTTATTTCAAGTTCAGATTCGAAGAGAACCCAGTCTTTATACTGGAAGTGAAACGCCGGATTAAACTTGCCGCTTGTGAAAGTGCCTGGGTTTTCCCCATCACTAACCTCAATGCCAACATCCGCATAGCCAGCCATGTGCCAGCTATTGGGGCGAATTTTATCGGCATTTGCGATCGCCTTCACGGCAGACTTTTTCGCCTTGCCTGCGGTTTTAGCCGCTTTCTGAGCGATTTTCTTTGTCTTCGCAGTTTCATCTTTGGCGGCGGTTAATTGCTCTTTTAAAAGCTTAATTTCCGCTTCCAAATCCATCAACCTTTCCAACACTTGCGCTTGATCGATATCTTGCGCTTGCGTCGGCACAGTGAAGGCCTGAACTGCTACTGCTGTCGCCATTGTGGCGGCGACGCTCCAATAAGATATTTTCTTCATGGCATATCTCCTGATTGATGCCGGGGGAGGTAAAAATCGTCAAAATAACGGGAGTGTAGATTAGATATTGAATAGGTTGGGATGGGCTGTGCACTGTTGGGTACAAAGACATAGGCTTGGGGGGAAGCAAAGCAGCAGCGCACACTATCGGCATAAGCGACTATGTCGGCTTTGGTCCGTGCGATGAACGCTCTTACTGTCGTATCGAAAAGTGTCACAACTCATCCCTTTCTGAGCGCTAAAAACTACATTTTCCGGGTATATGGTTTGACCTTTGTCAAGTAACGATCAAATGTTACTCAACTGCGTCAACATGTCGCGAAATCGCCGTCAGCCCCCAATCTTGTGTGGTCCAGCCCCCCTTAGCGAAAGCATATGAGGCTTTGGACAACCACCACACTGTGTGCTGGCCCAAACAAAAACTGTCTCTTTTCTTAAAATATCAGAGGACACCCGCTACTATGGCCTCTGTCGGCTGATTTAACCCAAAAAAGCCCAAAAATGCAAGCCTGAATGGTAAATGCTTAGGCGCCCAACAAGGCCGTCAGATACTGAACCGTTATTTCACGTCCCATGTTTGGCCAGCGTAAATCATATCTTTCAAACTGCGCTTGCCTTTCAGCGCGGCCACCTGTGCGGTTACGGCGTCCGTATAGCTGTGGTCAGCTTGGTCAGCATAGAGAACACCCATCGCCATAGGCTCACCGGGGTTGCCGCCAAGTTCCGCCAGCATCCGCGCGACCCCAAGGTTGGTTTCGTCATGGACCAAAATATCATCCTCAGACACGCCGCCTTCGCCTATGGTCACAGCCTCAAGCTGGAAGCGGTCCATATTAAAGACAATGCCTTTATTGCGCTCGGCCCCGTAAATCATCGGAGCGCCGTTTTCAAGCGTTAGGCGCAGGTCTGCAGCATTCTTTTTATGAGCAACCGGCCCCCAAGTTTCATCCGCATAGACGATACAATTTTGAAGTATTTCCACAAAAGACGCGCCCTTAAAGCTGTGTGCGCGCTTAAAGACCTCCGGCATATGCTTTTGTGCGGTGTCCACTGTGCGGGCCGCAAACCGCGCCCCAGCTCCAAGCGCAAAGCTAATCGGGTTCAATGACGGATCAACTGAGCCTTGCGGCGTTGAGGGCGACTTGGTGCCCACGCTTGAGGTCGGCGAATACTGGCCTTTGGTCAGGCCGTAAATTTTATTGTTGAACAACAGGATATTCACATCCACATCGCGGCGCAGCACATGCAGCATATGGTTGCCGCCAATAGACAAGCCGTCACCATCACCAGTGATAAGCCACACGTCCAGGTCTGGATTGGCGAGCTTAACACCCGTTGCAATCGCAGGAGCGCGCCCATGGATGGTGTGAAACCCATAGGTGTTCATATAATAGGGGAAGCGGCTAGAGCAGCCAATGCCCGAAACAAACACCGTGTTTTCACGCGTAGCGCCCATGTCCGGCAAGGTGCGCTGCATACATTTTAAAATGGCATAATCACCGCAACCGGGGCACCAGCGCACTTCTTGGTCGCTGGTAAAATCCTTGATCGTAAGCTTGGTTGGCTCGCTTGGGCTTGTCGGGGTGCTAATTTCATTCATTATCTTCACTCCTTGCCAGACTGACAGTCAGAAAGTTCGGCATGGATTGCATCCCGGATTTCCTGAATTTTAAACGGCTGACCAGACACTTTGTTCAAAGGTTTGGCATCGATCAAAAAGGTATCACGCAACATGGTTTTCAATTGGCCCGCATTCATTTCCGGCACCAGAATCCGGTCGTAGCCTGAAAGCAGATCCCCTAAATTTGCGGGGAAAGGGTTCAGGTAGCGTATATGGACATGGCTTACATCAAGCCCTTCAGCGCGCGACGCCTTCACGGCTTCGTCGATCGGCCCGTATGTAGAGCCCCATCCCACCACAGCCAGCGAACCAGTGGTGGTGCCTTCTTCAACCCCTTGCGCCGGAATATCCTTGGCAATACCCGCAATTTTCGCGATCCGCGTATTGGTCATGCGCTGGTGATTGTCGGCATCATAGCTGATGTGGCCAGTATCATAATCTTTTTCAATGCCGCCAATCCGGTGCTCGGTCCCCACTGTGCCGGGAACCGCCCAGTTGCGCGCAAGCGTTTTTTCATCGCGCTTAAAG
>WFTS01000156.1 GCA_015485385.1 Kordiimonadales bacterium
GGCGATTATTGTCTTCTCTTGCCATATCGCTCTCCTAGAACTTCAGGCCGCCCTCACGGGCAGCATCTGCGAGCGCTTTGACTTTCCCGTGAAACAGGAAGCCTCCGCGATCGAAATAAACATCCTCAACACCGGCCTTTTTAGCGCGCTTCGCAATTTCAGCGCCCACTTTGCTCGATGCTTCGATATTGTTTTTGCCCACCACACCAAGCGATTTCTCCAGCGTGGAGGCCGAAGCCAGGGTCACGCCATTGAGATCGTCGATGATTTGCACGGACATATTTTTGCCCGAACGGTGAACGCTGAGGCGCGGACGGCCATTGGCCATCTTGCGCAATTTGTTCCGAACGCGCATGCGGCGTTTCAGAAACAACTGTCGTTTTGTGTTTGCCATTATCGCGCTCCTTATTTCTTCTTGCCTTCCTTACGGAAGATAAATTCATCTTTGTATTTGATGCCTTTACCTTTGTAAGGTTCGGGTTTGCGCCAAGCGCGGATGTTTGCAGCGACTTGACCAACAACTTGCTGATCAATGCCTTCAACGATGACTTCGGTGTTTTTTGGCACGGTGATGGTTACATCATCCGGAATGTCAAAAAGCACATCATGCGAGTAGCCCAAGCTAAGCTTCAGCACCTTGCCTTGCAGCGCTGCACGATAACCAATACCGTTAATCTCAAGTTCTTTCTTGAAACCACCGGTTACACCCTGCACCAAATTGGCGATCTGGGTGCGGCTCATGCCCCACTGTTGGCGGGCACGCTTGGAATTGCCGCGCGGGATAACGGAAATCACATTCCCGTCTACCTTGATATCCACATCATCGGAAGCCTTGAAGCCGCGAGTGCCCTTAGGCCCCTTAACTTCAATGCTTTGCCCCGAAACCGTGGCGGATACACCTGATGGCATTTCAACAGGTTTTTTACCAATTCTGGACATGAAAACCTCCTAAAATACGGTGCAAAGGACTTCGCCGCCGACATTGTCGGTACGAGCCTGTGCATCAGACATAACGCCTTTTGGCGTGGATACAATCGCGATGCCGAGGCCCTGACGGACCTTGGGAATACCGCTTACGCCAGTATAAACGCGCCGACCGGGAGTAGAAACACGTTTCAGCTCCTTGATCACCGGCTCGCCATCAAAATACTTCAGCGAAATCTCGATCTCTGGTTTGCCTTCAGCGTCCATTCCGGCTTCGTAGCCGCGAATGTAGCCCTCGGATTCCAGCACATCAAGCACCCAACCGCGCAGCTTGGACGCCGGGGTTTTGCAGGTGGATTTGTTACGCATCTGAGCATTACGGATACGGGTGAGCATATCGCCCAACGGATCATTCAAATTCATTGTTCAGCCTCCCTTACCAGCTAGATTTAACCATGCCCGGAATCTCGCCCTTTGAGGCCAGATCACGAAGCGCGATACGCGACATACGAAACTTGCGGTAATAGGCCTTGGGCCGACCACTGACCAAGCAGCGGCTGTGCAAGCGCGTCGCCGAGCTATCGCGTGGAAGTTTAGCCAGTGCAAGAACCGCTTTGAAGCGCTCTTCCATCGGCAGCTCTTGGTTCCGTGACGTTTCCTTCAGCTCGGCGCGTTTAGCGGCATATTTTGCCACCAGACGCTCGCGCTTTAGTTGACGCTGGACCATTGATGTTTTTGCCATTGTCTCTCCTCCCGCTTATTCGGTGAACGGCATGTTGAAATGCTTCAACAATGCGCGTGCTTCACCGTCGGTCTTAGCGGTGGTGCAAATGATGATATCCATGCCCCACATGACATCAACTTTATCAAAGTCGATCTCAGGGAAGACGATGTGCTCTTTTAGACCCATGGCATAGTTGCCACGCCCGTCAAAGCTCTTGGGGTTGCTGCCGCGAAAGTCGCGGATACGTGGCATGGCCACGGTGGTCAGGCGGTCCAGAAACTCATACATCCGGTCGCCGCGCAGGGTCACTTTACAGCCAAGCGGCATATCTTCGCGGACCTTGAAGCCAGCGATAGAATTGCGCGCTTTATTGATCACCGGCTGCTGGCCAGCAATCAGGCCCATGTCGGTCACTGCCGAGCGGATCTTCTTGCTGTCTGCAACAGCTTCACCAATACCCATATTCAGCACGATTTTTTCGAGCTTGGGGATCATCATGTCGTTTTTATAGCCAAACTCTTTTTTCATCTCGGCACGGATGCTGTCAGCGTAAAGAGCTTTGTAGCGAGGTGTATAATCAGCCATTGATAACTTCCCCCGATTTTTTGGCGAAACGTACTTTTTTGCCGTCAACCTCTTTGAAGCCAACGCGTGTAGCGCCGCCATCTTTAGGGTCTACCAGCGCAAGGTTGGAAAGCTGAATTGGCGCCTCCTGTGGCACGCGGCCACCTTGTGCGGTTTGGCTTTGCTTTGTGTGGCGGATCACGGTGTTAACACCGGAAACCAGAGCCTTACCAGCGGAGGTCAGCATTTGGGTGATCTCACCCTCTTTGCCCTTGTCCTTGCCCGCCAGCACGATGACCTTGTCACCTTTGCGAAGTTTAGCAGCCATTACAGCACCTCCGGCGCAAGTGAGATGATCTTCATGAAGTTTTTGCCACGCAGCTCACGACATACCGGCCCGAAAATACGGGTGCCCATAGGCTCGCCAGCAGTGTTGAGAATAACGGCGGCATTGCCATCAAACTGGATTGCAGTGCCATCCGGGCGCTGAATCGCTTTTTTGGTACGAACGACAACGGCCTTACGCACGTCGCCCTTCTTCACGCGTCCGCGTGGGATGGCCTCTTTTACCGAAACGACAATAATGTCGCCGACAGAAGCGTAACGACGCTTCGAGCCACCCAGAACCTTGATGCACTGAACACGGCGCGCGCCGCTATTGTCAGCAACCTCAAGGTTTGTCTGCATCTGGATCATATTTTTACTCCCGACCTGTGGGGACTGTGCAGTTTAGCCCCACGGTTTCGTTAAACTGGCGTGCTAATCAGTTAGCACGGTCCAGCGTTTAGTCTTCGATATTGGCGCGCATTCGACGATGCGAATTTTGTCCCCAACATTGAATTTCTCGGCTTCATCATGAGCCCGATACTTTTTGGTTGAGCGGATAGGCTTTTTGTACATTGGGTGCAAAAAGCGGCGCTCAACAGCAACCGTTACCGTTTGAGTGTTCGCTGTGGAGGTCACAGTGCCCTGCAAAATACGCTTTGGCATGATATGCTCCTATTCAGCAGCCGCTTGCGCGGCCTTTTCGTTCAAAATGGTCTTAACGCGGGCAGCGCTACGGCGAACCGTGCGCATACGCGACGTGTTTTCCAGCTGGCCAGTGGCCCCCTGAAAACGCAAGTTGAAGCTCTCTTTCTTCAACGTCTCAAGCTCTGTTTTGAGCTCTTCGGGCGTCTTAGCCCGTAAATCAGCGGCATTCATGATCTGTTTCCTTTAGCAACATCACTGGGAGGCCCACAACGGTCACCCCGATTCCAGTGGAGTCAGACTTCGAAGCGGCATCTATAGGGGGGATTCGGGGGGTTGGCAAGGGGGGATGTTGGGGGGACCAATCAGTCCGCTGCATCAACTATTTTCAACTGCTTGAACCAGTAGTGCGCTTCCGCGCCAATTCGGCTCCACGACTAGTAATCAGTACCCACGCTACGAAAGCAATTTTATCCTTAACTGGTGTCTCGTTTAGAAGCTGAATGCACTTTTCCGCCATATCAATTTGAAGACGTGCCGTTTCCAAAATCGGGCGCTCAAAGGGATCATAGTCAGCATTTTCTCTCGCCGCATGAAGTTGGACAAATTCGTCAGCAAAAACATGAATCTCTTCAGGAAAATTTATGGTATTTGCACGCCTGCAAGCCTGCTTGCACGTACCGTGCCCCAGCC
>WFTS01000157.1 GCA_015485385.1 Kordiimonadales bacterium
ATATTTCCCCTTTAACCAGTTTTTTGTTCGAAATTATTGTCTGAATATTTCATCAAGGTGTGGATGAAATCTAGCGCGGCATCTAGGTTGGCTTGGGTGCTGTGGCCTGCGACCAGCTCGGCGAAGGCGGCGGGTTGCTCTAGGCCTCCTTGGCGGTTGTCGGTAATGATATTGCTGTCGTCGAAGGAAAAGCACAGGTCGCCCGCGCTATTGAACTCAAGGTCCATACCACGTAGCGCCTGGCCCGCGCTTTCAATCTCCAACAGCACCTTGGGCGTTAGAAATTTGGCGGCTTCCATTTCGCTGTCGGCGGCGACATTGAAATGCTTGTTAAAGCTGACAGAGGCGCTTTTCCATCCGCTTTTGAAAAAGGCCAAACCGCCCTCGGAAATGCGCAAGCTGCGGGCATATTTGAACGGCACAATAAAGCCGTAACGGTCAAAATGATCATACACGGTTCTGGTGCGGATGCGCACATTGCCCTTGCTGTCGGTAGTGGTATAGGTTTCGGTGCGGCGGTTCACATAGTGAAAATGATAGTGATCATAGGGGAACGTATGTTCCGCGCCCTCATATGTTCCGCGCAACAGGTTTTGAATTTCGCGCGAATAGTTGCCCAGCCGGAACGCCTGAAAGCGCGCACCCAGCTTGCGGGCCTCGCCCTTGGCGCTGAAATTTACAGGCGTTAGGCCGTAATCAAACAGGCTGGTGCGGTAATAGATCCGGTCGGAAAGCTTGGTTAAGCTGCCTTTGCGCTTCATGCGAATAACACCGTAAACGATCAGGCTAATCACCGTCGCTGCTGCGGGCCACAGCACCAGCACAGGCTCTAGGCCTTGGAAATACAGTATTGCAGCGGTAAGGGCGGAGGCGATGACGATACCTAGGGTGATTTGGTTCAACCGGCTGTTGTCATATTTGATCGGTGTAGGGAAAGCCGACAATAGCGTGATCGCGGCCACCAGATCATCATCGCTTTTGGCGCTATCAACGCGCGCTTCAATCTCTGCGAGCGTATGCTTTAACCGCTGGTTATAGGAGCCGGCTGCCTTTGGCTGGCGGTCATCATTTTGCCTGTCGCCCCTAACGGTGTTTTGCTGTGTATGTGTGATGTAATATCCCCCAATATGCATGCAACCATGCCAACGTGAAGCACAGGTACGGTAATATATATAACGACCAGAGCGAGAAGTTTAAAGAGGGCATGGAATATCCCATTTTGCGGAAAAGCCTTTAGGATGAGTAAGGCCGGGTTTAACCGATGTCTTTGCCGCCGCGTAATAAAAGCGGCACCAGGGCGCTGGCAACTGCGCGGGCATCATCAAGGGCACTGTGGGCTTTTAGGCCTAGCTCAGCGGCCGCATTCCCTAACACGCTTGGTAGATCAGCGCTGGTGATAGCGTGGTCTAGGCTGTAAGCGGCCTGAATATGGCTGCGGGCATCAATCATCTGTTTCCCAACAAAGGGGTTCTCTAGGCCGGTCAGCTCGCAATTTTCCCGGATCACATCATTATCTTCACCGTAAGCATAAAAATGCGAGGCTCCGTCTGAGAATTTAAAAAACGCGTTTAGCGCAGTCTCCAGATGGACACCGTGATTATCAAGATGCGTCTGGGTAATGCCTGTAAGGTCTGTGAAATAACTGGAAATTTGGTGATTGATAGTGGGTTTCACCAGCGTGCTGAAATGTTTTTCAGATGCGGAGCCTGTGTCCATATCTATGCGCACTGCGCCGATCTCAACGATTTCGCGGTGCTCATTCTTGCCGGACCATTTGCGCTTTAAGGACCCGTCCCACGCGGTAAATTCCAGATCATATATAATGATAGACAGAGCGGTCTCCTGTTGGGCGCGCATGAGACATTAGCCATAGCTGAAATAAAGCGAATATGCGCATGTTTTTTTAGCCTGCGGCTTTCTGGATTACCTGCCCAAGCGCTTTGAAGGTTTCGGCGCGCGGATTAGATTTGCGCCAAATCAAACCGATGGTACGGGTGGGGTTAATATCGCTGAAGGGCAAGATGTTAACATCTATCCCTTCACAAAGGCCTGCTTCAACCGCCATTTTAGGTAGCAGTGTGGTGCCGCGTCCTGCTGCTACCATTTGCAAAATGGTGGGCAAGCTGGTGCCCGACAGCTCACGCCGCGCCGTACTGCCCATAAGCTGGCAAGCATCAAGCGCGTGATCTCTAAGGCAGTGGCCTTCTTCCAGCAGCATCAAGCGGCTATTGTCTAAATCGGCGGCGGTTATGCTTGGTTTTGATGTTGTGCCGGGCGGGAAGGCTGCCACAAAGCCGTCCTCAAACAAGGGCATTTCGGTTACGTCCCCACAGGCAAACGGTAAAGCATATAAAACCAAATCCAAATCACCAATGCGCAGCAGCTCGCACAGATCAGCCGATTTATCTTCACGCAGTTGAAGTTCTAGGTTGGGCAGATCGTGCTGCAAAGCAGGCATGATTTTATGGAGAATATAAGGCGCAATGGTTGGGATTATTCCCAGTCGGACTGTGCCTTTAAGCGGGTCTTTCGCAGCGGCGGCCAATCCGGTTAGATCATCAACCCCGTTTAGGATAACCTGCGCCCGAGCCACGATTTCATTGCCAAGGGCGGTGAACATAACACTGCGTTTGGTGCGCTCTACCAACTGTGCGCCCAGCAGGCTCTCCAGCTCTTGGATGCCTGCCGACAGTGTTGACTGGGATACATGGCAAGCCTCTGCCGCTTTGCCAAAATGGGTGCTTTTAGACAGCGCCACCAAATAACGCAATTGCTTGAGTGTCGGCGGAAAATTCATTGATACATCCGATTAAAACGATACCTACAAAGTTATGTGGTCGATTATAAGCCAAGCCTTAAAAGATGCAAGAAAAGCCGGATACAGTTTACCGGATACAGTTTAAAGGGCATCGCTGCCTGATTGTCGTCACAATTACCGTTTTAACTACGATCAGTGAAGATTGGGGGATATCCTTACTGTTTAAAGTTGCTTATTCATTGACCCCGTCAAGGATATAGGTCGCCATCAAATTGGGTGTGCGGCAGGCTGTGGTTTTGTGCATTAGACAAAAAAGTGGCCGGGTAAAAACCCGGCCCGAGTCACGACAGCGAGGATAAAGTGACAGCGCGAGACGCCGCCACAATATGGAGGGACACAGCAAGGCCGTGTCCTCTCGCACCTCTAAAAGACCAAATCTAGCGCGCTGGGTCAATCCCTGTTAGCTTAGAAACTGACTTTTGAGGCGCATTTTGCGCGTTTTTCCCACATCGGCACAATTTTATGCGTGTTTGGCGCGTCAAACCCTTCTGAATATTAGGCAATTCTGACTTGCATATGTGGGGATATATGATCATTAAATCCTAGATACAGCTTTGATTCGCATAGGCTGCGACAAGGCTCTTGGGCTGCTCTTGGGCTACTCTTGTGGTGGTGCGCCTTAGTTTTTATCAATAAAATCATCAACCACTTGGCATGCAGCAGGGCCCAAAAGCACGACAAAAAGTGTCGGCAGGATAAAGAGTATCAAAGGCACCGTCAGCAAGGCGGGCAGCTTGGCAGCTTTTTCCTCGGCCACCATCATGCGTTCGTTTCTAAACTCGGCAGATAGGACGCGTAAGGATGTCGCAAGCGGGGTTCCGTAGCGCTCGGATTGCACCAAAGTTGTCACAACCCCACGAAGGGCGGGCAGGTCCACACGGGCGGATAAATTCAGCAAGGCTTGCCGCCGTTCTGGCAGGAAACCCAGCTCAATCGCGGTGAGGGAAAATTCGTCAGACAATTCAGGGTAGGCGCGTCCCAATTCCTTTGAAACCCGGTTCAAAGCGCTGTCGAGTGTCAGCCCGGCTTCGGCGCATACCACCAGCAGATCAAGCGCATCCGGCAAGCCTTTGCGGATCAGCTCTGTGCGTTTGGATTTGGCATTGCCGATATATATATCCGGGGCTTTTAAGCCTAAAAATACCATGGCGATGGCGAACACCGGATGCATGCTTTTATAGTCAGGCATAGCGCCGAGCCCATAAAATAAGATCACCCCCACAATCCCCATCAACAAGGGCAGTGTTAGCCGCGCGACCTGATATATCACAACGCTGTCAGAACTGCGAAACCCCGCTTGCATCAGGGCTGCGGATACTTTTTTTGTTTGTTCGTCTTGCAGCAGTTTAAATTTGTTGGCGATAGACCGAAGCGCGGAAACACTGTCCATGCGCTTGACAGGCGACCGCCGTTTTGAGGTGGTGACAAGCCCCGCTTTTAGGGCTTCGCGGCGGTCTTGCAGGTTTTTCACGCGGCCTTTCATTGGGTCGCGCGCAACAGCGGCGGAATAGACCGCCAGCATGATAATAAGGGCAACTACCCCAGCGACCAGCGACAAGAGGTCAACCGCTGGGATGCCAAACATTTGCTCGATCTGATCCATCTGCCTTTATACCTCGAAGCTTATCATTTTAGACATGATGCCGATGCCGATGCTCATCCAGATCAAGGCTCCAACCCCGGCGATTTGCGCTTTTGCATGGGTAAATAAGACAATGCCGTAATCATAATTCATCGTCATGATCAGCCCAAGCATGATGAACGGCAACAGGCCCATAATCCAAGCGCTGGCTTTAGCCTCGCCAGACAGGGCTTTGATCTTGAGTTTCATGGCTTGGCGCTGGCGTAATATTGTCGCCAAATTTCCCAAAGTTTCCCCCAGATTTCCGCCAGTTTCGCGCTGAACAACAAGCGAAATCACGAAAAACTTAAAATCGGGCGTATCCAGACGGTCAGCAGTGTCCCAAAGAGCTTCTTCCAATTGTTTGCCGATCCGCATGCTGTCGGTGATATTGCGGAACTCTTGTCCCGTTGGGGCGGGTAATTCTTGGCCGACATTGGCGATACATTCATTCACCGGCAGGCCGGATTTTAACCCACGCACGATCAGGTCCATGGCTTCGGGGAACTGTTTGGTAAAGGCCGCCATGCGCTTTTTAATACGCCGCCCTACCATCATATGCGGCAGCCCTATGCCAGCAATAATGCCTGCAAACAGCGCGAGGATGAATGTACCGCCCAGCGCCAACACAGCAAACAATCCGAATATCGCCAGAAAAGCCGATATGGTTGCATAGCGTACCAGATCCCCCTTCATGCCTGCCCGTTCGAGCCGCTTTTGGATCAATTCCTTGCGCGGCAATAGGTCTGTTAATTTGCCCGCCAGCCCGGTTTGCTGCTGAAGCATACGGATGGCTCGGGCTTGCTCGCCCTTTAGCTGCGTGCGCTTGCTAAAACGTTCTTTAAAGCGGTCTAATTTTGTACGGGTTTCTTTTTTGCTCTTGCTAAGGGCTTTGATTAAAACCATCAGCGCCGCAATAACAATAATCGCAACAAGACCAACCCCAAGAAGGATAATATTTATATTGGCATCTTGCATGGTTATCCGTTCATCGCTTCCATCAGGGCTCGGTCAAGGCCGAAATATTCTGCTTTTGTGAGAAAATGCGGGCGAACGCCGGTGGAGACAAAATCCCCCACCAACTTGCCGCTTTCGTCCTCGCCGGAGAATTCAAATTTAAACAGGTCTTGTGTTGTGATTACATCGCCTTCCATGCCGACGACTTCGGTAACATGGGTGGTGCGGCGCCCGCCGTCTCGCATACGCTGGACTTGAACGATCATATCAAGGCTTGAGGCTATCTGCTCGCGAATGGCTTTTGCGGGCAAATGCAGGCCTGCCATATTCACCATGTTTTCCAGCCGTGTTAGAGCCTCGCGCGGGCGGTTGGCGTGTACAGTTCCCATCGAGCCGTCATGGCCGGTGTTCATGGCTTGCAGCATATCAATGGCCTCACCGCCCCTGATCTCACCAAGGATGATCCGGTCAGGCCGCATGCGAAGCGCGTTTTTCACGAGGTCACGCATGTCGATTTCGCCCTTGCCTTCCAGGTTTGGCGGACGGGTTTCCAAGCGCACTACATGGGGTTGCTGCAATTGCAGTTCGGCGGCGTCTTCGATGGTGACAACGCGTTCACCCTTATCAACCATGCGCGACAAAGCGTTCAGCATGGTGGTTTTACCAGATCCGGTTCCGCCCGAAATGAGGATGTTCAGCCGACAGGCCCCCGCGATTTTCAGCAGTTTAGCCAGAGGGGGAGAAATGCTTTTAAAATCCAGCATTTTATCAAGGGTGATCTTGTCTTTTGTGAATTTTCGGATCGAAATTGACGCCCCGTCGATCGCAAGTGGCGGAGCGATAACATTCACTCGGCTGCCGTCTTCAAGGCGGGCATCACAGATCGGCGATGTTTCGTCCACCCGACGTCCCACCGCTGTCACAATCCGCTGCGCGATATTCATCAAATGTTGGCGATCACGGAATTTGATGTCGGTCAGCGTTAATTTGCCGTGTTGTTCAACATACACTTGATTTGGGCCATTGACCATAATGTCCGAAATGCTTTCGTCGGCCAATAAGGGCTCTAGGGGTCCAAGGCCAAGCATGTCGTCCAGAAGAAGCGTAACCAAGGTGCGCTGCTCGGTAAGATTCAGGTTTATTTTTTCCTGCACCAAAAGTTCGCCAACAACTTCGCCCACTTGTTCCGCCAATTCAGGGCGGGGCAGCTCGGCTGCGGCGGCTGGGTCGATATGTTCCATCAACAGGATTTGAATACGGGTTTTGGCATCAGCAAGGGTTTTCTTACTGTCTTCTGCTTTTTGGTCGGTTTTGGTTGCTGCGACAACAGGGTCGCCGACAGGGCCGATATCAGTCACCAGAGCTTGAAACAGGGCAGACTGCATAGTCTCTGATTGAGACGGGGAAAGCTGAACCTCTGCCCGCGCGGCAAGGTCTGCAATGTTGCGCGCTAATTTCTGCCCTACGTCTTCTATCGAGGACATGCGCAGTTCATCTGCGGTGAAATGATCAGAAAGCGATTGCCGCGCCATATCTGAAATGCGGGAAATCATATCCCCGTCAAGCGAAGCCGCTGCATTTTCTATGAAAGTGTGCGCGGATGACGCAGGGGCATGTGACGGTTCAACTAGTGTGTGTTGATCTGGTGAATTCAGCGTCTGGGCAGAGGCAGGGCGTTGCAGCGCGCCGGAACGGCCAAAGCCGCCCAGCTTTTTCTGCCCGTGTCGTTTTTTCCCAAATGCCTGTGGTTTCATCATAATGCCGGGTTATTTCTTTAAAAGTTTTCCAAGCCACGACCGCTTTGCAGCGGCGCCGACATTGTCTTTATTTTCAAACAGCGCAGCGACGGATTTAAAGCCTTGCGCAAGTTTGCTACTAGGCTGTGCATCAACGACTATTTTGCCCTTCTGCGCTGCGTTAATGGCGGCTTTGCTATCATATGGGATGCGCGCAGCAATGGCGTGTTCAACCGAATTTTCGAAATCTTTTTCGTCCACTTCGGCTGGGACCATGCCTACACGGTCCGCCACCAGATGTAGCTTTGCATTTGGGGCAACATTTTTAATGTGAGCTTTCAGCCGAATGCAGTCTCGCGCAGATGTCAGGGAAAAGTCGGTCACGAGAACGATATCCGAAGCCTCGGCCAATAATTCTGGGTGTTCGCCCAACATTTGACGGGGGACATCCACCATTACACATTGGAAGTTTTCAGTCATCGCCTCTATGAGGCTTGACAATGCACCGCGGGCAGGAGCAGGAACCGACCCAAACGGAGCTTCAGCGCAAAGAATCGCTAATTTTTCAAAGGGTTTGATCACAGCGCGTTCCAGAAACAGGCTGTCAACGCGGCTGGGGTTTTCCAGCGCATCTATCAGCCCGCGCCCCGGCTCCAGATCAAACTGCATGGCCGATGTGCCAAAATATAAATCAAGATCCAATAGCGCAGTCTCGTGGCCTTGCTGGGCCTTGAGCCAAGCCGCGTTTGTCACCAGAGCGCTTGTTCCAGCGCCGCCGCGCACACCGATATAGACAATCGTTTGTTTGTCGTCGCTGTGGGTTTCTTCTTCTATGTCATCAAGGCTGGTCATAGCGTCCACGCACGATTGCACCGCTGCGCGCAGGACATCGGTAGCCAAGGGCTTGACCAAATAATCATGCACCCCAGCACTCAGAAGATCGCGGTATAGGGCCACATCATTGACCGCCCCGATCGCAAGAACCACCGTGCCTTCTTCGCAAACATCTGCCAGCGCCTGCATGTCAGAACGCGGGTCGCTACAGTCGGAAATATCAACGATGAGAAATTCAGGCACTGGCATGGCACCTAAGGCCCGAACACTGGCTGCGATCCCGCCTTTGAATACCATATCCTGTGACCAACCGCGCTCGTGCGCGACAGAGGCTGTCAATTGGGCAGATACATCATCACAGACATAAGCCGCAAAAATCTCGCGGTCACTATTGAGGGTAACAGATGCCATAGGGGATACTCTCTCTAGTTCCGGCTACCACTGCTGGTTGGCGGGTTGGACATGGCATTTGCGGCATTTCCTATGGCGCTGGTATTTGGGCTGGTACCAGAGGCTGTGCCTGAGCGCCTCGCGCCAGAGCGCGCCGGCGGTGTGTAAATGGCTCGAACCGCTGCTTCGGTCGAGGTTTTACCCGTCCGTCCAGAGACCAGATCGCGTGGGTCGGCAACCATCATCCCCAAATTTGTGGTGGTGGCGCATCCGTGAAAGCTGCTGTCGTTATTGACCTCTTGGTTCGAGGTTACTTCCGGCCAATAATTGCAATTGGGCGATGTCACGCTGTAACGCTCGACATACAGTATGACGGTGCCGTTTTTGGGTTTTGCTCCCAAGGCGCTTGTGCCGCCGTATGTTAATCCGGCTTGTTTGACCAAAGCCTCAATGGCATCAATGCGGGCTTTGGATGCATCCGGCCCGTCAAGCATGATCACATCGCCGTAGCCTGCGTTGATGCTTTTGAAAAAGCGGTTGATGGCGTCCTCTTTAAGGGCGGAGAGCGTATCGGTGCCGTCTGTCTCGCTGGAGATTTCGTGCGGCAGGCGCACCATCTGCACGCTATTGCGCTTGATAACTTGCGGCTCTCCTTTGGGGCTTAGGTCTGTATGACTGCAGGCAGCCAGAAGGCTAACACCTAGTCCAAGAAGGGCAGATTTTAGTATAGTATCAAACAGTTTCATTGGTCTGTCCTTTCTAATCTAACTGGAAGCCCGCGCGGCGTTTGCGTGATGGTCCGGCTTTATTATCTTGGCTGGAGGTTTCGTTTTGCGCTGTTGGAACCCAGCGTTTTCCCTTTAAGAACCGGTCCATGTCGCTTGGAGCGATATATTTATCGGTTGGTAAAATAATTTGACGGTCAGAAACCGGCCGGACCAAATAGGGCGTCACTACAATCAACAGCTCGGTTTCTTCGCGGCGGAAACGCTCGCTTCTAAACAGTGCGCCAAGGATAGGAATATCACCAAGGCCAGGGAATTTTGTCCCGTCTTGCACCACATTATTTTGGATCAGACCGGCGATTGCGAAGGATTGGCCACTTCCCAGTTCAACCACTGTTTCCGCGCGTCGGGTGCTGATGGATGGGATGCTGATACCCTCAATGCGGATGGAACCTGCGGTGGAAAGGTCGCTAACTTCCGGGCGAACATGCATGCGAATGCGGCCACTATCCATCACCGTTGGGGTGAAATCCAGCTTGACGCCAAACTCGCGGTATTCAATGCCAAGGCCGTCCCTTGATGGAATTGGGATCGGAAACTCACCGCCCGCCAGAAAGTTTGCCGATGCGCCAGAGATCGCCGTTAGGTTCGGCTCAGCAAGGACTTTGAGAAAGCCCTGTTGGTCCAAGGCGTCGATCGCGTAATTCAGATCCAGCGCCCCTGAGAATAATTCCCCGAACAAGGCCCCGCCCTCAGTGGCTCGGTTGAAAATCTCGACCGGCAGGTCGGTTACAGGGTCTGCGATGATTTGCGAGACTTGCCGCCCGGTGGCGATACCAAAGCCGTAATTGGACCCATTGACAAAACCTTGCCAGTTAAAGCCGATTTGCTTCAAGACATTGCGCGATACTTCGGCGATGCGTACCCGTAAGTTCACTTGAGTGGGCTGCATGATGCTGAGGGAATTCATAATGCCGTCTGTGTTCAAAACCGAACGCGCCAGCCGTTCCGCAAGCGCCGCTTCAGCCGGGGAGCCCACATTGCCTTGCAAGATGATCAATTGCCCCACGGTTGTCACATCAATAGGCACACCGGGTAGCATTTGTTTGTAAGCCCCGCGCAGCGCGCTGACATTTCTGGTGACAGATATAGTCGCGCTAAACAGCGTTTTATCGTTTTTGTCGAGCGCATAAAAGGTGGTTTCCCCTTGGGCTTTACCAAAGATATACATCACACGGTTGGACTTAACTTGCACATCGGCAATCGCCGGGTTGGCGATAAAAACTTCTTCTGCGGCTGTATCTAGGCGAACAAGCGTGCCTTCGTTCACCTCTATAGTCAGGAGGCTTTCCGTTGGCTGCATTATCTTTGCGCCGGAGAACTCTGTTAACACATTGCCGTTTGCCGCAGAGGCAGGACTGATGGCAGCCAGCAAGATGGTGGTCGCAGCAAAAAGTGTGGCCGCCAGTAGGATCTGCGCTGTGGTCCTCATGGATTTACCCCTTCATTTTTACTGCGATCATTATTGACCGTTGTCACCATATTGCCGCGTGCAACTCGCACAGAACTTGTGGTGGTATCGTCATCAAGGCTGGGAAGAAATGCGCTTACTTCACTGCCCATTGAATGGCTTTTTGTTTTGCTGATCGGTGGGCTGTCCGGGTTGGACATGGGGGCGCCACTGGCGTTTGCTAGTGAACGCAAGCTTAACGACAAGCTGCCGATATTGGACAGCATCACGACTTTTTCAGCCATCTTTGGGGTCACTTCAAGCGTCGCAGTTTTGCCGATTTTGGCTTTATCATCTGACGCGCTTTTCTGGTCCACAGCGAGAATGCGAACATTTTGAAATACGGTTTCAGCAACCTGATATTTTTCCGAGCGCGACACTTCGATGGTGTGGGTCAAAAGCACATCAACTCTGTCGCCGGGGAAGATAAAACCGCCAATGCCAGATGTGGGCGACAGTTTTACGGTCACAGCCCGCATACCGGGGCTTAGGATCGCGGCGAGAAATCCGCGCTCGCCTTGCTTAACCATAGATGACCGGGTCAGGGGCTCGCCTTTGGAAATGGGCAGGCGCACAACTTGGCCATCAGCGGCGCTTTTTTTGTCTTTTTTGCCAACAAAATACGCATCATTGACGCCCTTTTCAGGCCAGTCGCTCCAGTGGGTGTCTTCCGGAGAAAGGATCGTACCGACAGGTAAATCGCGTTTTGCGACAAGGACTTGAACGGCCACAGCCTTTGGGGCCTGAGCCACCTGTGCGGTGCTGGCTTGCTGCTGCGCGCTGGTAAGGAACGACCGCGTAAGCAGGACAACCAATATAACGCCGGCTGCTGCAAGGACGATTAAGATCAAACTTCTGGGATTCATGATCCCCTCCTGGGTTTTAAGGGCAAGGCCCTTACCTGTTCACCGATTATGTTTCCCGCGCGCGGTATAAAATCTGCCGGTGGCTTGATCTTATAGTGTGCGCAAAGGGTTAAAATTTCTTAAGGCTGCGCGCCTAAAGCAAAGAAAATCGTTGAAAACAGACCCACAGCCCACCGATGGTTATCGCAACTCCGTAGGGCACTTTTGCAGCTTTTGGATCAGCGTCTTTCAGTTTGGCATGCAGCAGTGTCATCAGCGCCACAAGGCCACCCGCCAAGGTGACATACAAAATGAAAGAAAGGCTAAAATCTGGCCCTGCGAACAAGGCAACAGCTGACATTAATTTCACGTCACCGCCACCCATCAGCGAGGCGGCGAACAAAGCAATGCCGACCGCAAATACCAGCAAAGCCGATACCAGTGGCCACAATAAAGCGGTTTGCCAATCGGTGCCTGAAAACAGTTGCAAAACGGCAAAAAGGCCGAACAACACCATGATCGTAAGCGAAAGTGGATTGGGAATCCTGCGGGAGCGAATGTCGGTTATTGCAGCCCAGATAAGAACGGCCGCTGCACCCGCGAGAAGTGCTATATTGATGAAATGAATTGCCTGCATGGTTGAATGCCTGAGATCTGCGTTTTACATCTGCTTTTGGGATCTGTTTTTCAAATAAAAAGCCGCTGGATTTTTGCCCCCCAGCGGCTTTTTCATGCTTGGATAAAGCGAATGATATGGTCGCTTTATTAAGGTGTTGTGGTCGTAGGTGCGTTGCTGTCAAGGGTCGTTGATACGCCGCCAAACATGCCGCTCAGTGAGCCGCCAAGTGTTTGTAAAGCTGCGATCAAAGCGATAGCAACCAGTGCTGCGATCAGACCATATTCAATTGCGGTAGCACCGTTTTCGTTAGTGCGGAATTTAGAAATAAACTTAAACATTTTTGTTCTCCAACTGCCAATTTTTCGATGACCCAGTTATAGCCTGAAACATCTGAATAAAAAGTTAACAAGATTTGGAAAAAAGTGTTTTATATCAAAGGGTTATATAGAAAACTTTCCTCAAAAATGAATCAAATTTTAGCTAAAATGAAAAGCTATTGAAGCATAAGCTTTTTCTAGATTTCTTTGGTAAGGCAGCAAGCGTGTTTTTGGGCCGCGCAGGGTGGGAAATACCTATGAATAGGCTGAAAAACACTATTTTTTTGGGGCGCTAAGTGAGAAATTTAAAGAGAATATTGATGATTTTTTTGGTTTTTACCGGTTTAAAATGAAGAGTCTGCCCGATTCTAATTTGTTTTTTGGCCCATACCGTCTTTAATTTTGCCAGAGTCGCTGGCCTAACCCATGTTGCTAGAACTATCAGAATCACCAGAGGTATATCATAAGAGGCATATCCAAGATGCATATCCCTAGAGGTATATCCAAGATGCTCAGACCAAACGCACCGTCTTTTATAGAAGACCGCGCCAGACGCTACCGGCCAGACACTACCCGCCAGACACTACCGGCCAGACGCTTTCGGCCAGACACTACCGCGCCAGATGCTCTGGTGATATGGTTCAGGTTAGGATATTTGCTGCAAAGCACCAATGCGTGGGCGGTAATAAGAAACGCGCCGAATGGTCTTGGCAGGTAAAAAGCTGAAAATCAGTGGCTCGTAGCGGAAAAACACTTCGGTTGCCAAAACAGTTTCGCCGTCCCGCATGGTTATGGCGCCAGGCAGGGAGGCCAGATCGCCTTCCGCACCAAATTCACTGGTTTCCAGCAATGTGCCGCCACCGCTGCGTTGCCAGAAGACGGTGGCCTGAATATCAGCGGTTTGGCTGACCGAGGTAATGATCGCAACCGAATCCTCGCCGATGACATAAGGGGTCATGATCTGTGGGATCACGGTAAAAATATCATCGATCACCGCTTGGGTTATTTCTTCGTCTCGCGTCACAAGGTCTGCGATAGAAACCACAGTATGCTGAACCTTCAGGTTCAACAGCAGATAGTTGCCCACTTCAACCACCCCCATAAGGAGGCCAATATATAACGGCATCGACAAGGCGATTTCGGTCAAGATTGATCCGTCTTCAGATTTTCTCAACCGCGTGAGAATTCTTTTAATAAGGCTCATTGCGCACCGCCACGGTTGAAGAAATATTGATTTGCCTCAGCGCCCAGTCGCCAAAGCCCGTTAGGCTCTGCACGTTATAACTAACACGGTAGAGAACAATGTCGCCGCCGCCCCCCAAGCCCGCGACGGACATATCATCGTCCCAGCTGCCGTTGCCGTTCACGTCTGTATAAGGTTCGCCTAGGTCATAGTCTCCGCTTGCGTTTTCATCGGTGAAAGGTTCTGGCGCACCAATGTCGGCAAACTGCGCATAGACTTGGGTCGATATTTCAACCGTGTCCATATCCACCCGCCCAAAGGTTTGCACGGCAATGACATCGCGTACTTGTTGTTCGCGTGTGGACCCTGCGGCTGTTTGCCCCGTGATACCAAAGCGCGAGGCGTGCAATACGGCGTTTTCAACCGTCGCCGAGATAAACATGAAATTCGCAACCTCTAAGACACCAACGATCGCGGATAAAAGAATAGGTAGGCCAAGCGCAGCTTCAACCAGTGCGGCGCCAAGCTCATCAGTTTTCAAGCGCGCAAAAAAACCAGCCTGCTTTTGGCACGTCCCGCACGGCGCCCTAGGGCGGGGGATGGATGTTTGAATTTTAGGCCAATAGCGCATGGAATGTGTCGGTCCAGTTACAGGGCTTGCTGATTTGTTTATTTCGAGAGCCGCAAGTTTGATAATTGCCGCCCGATCGCATCAAAGACCGCTTGCAATTCGTCGTTTGACGGTGCGTGAAAATAATAGGACGGGTTCGAGGCGCAATTTTCAAACGCGGTTTTGGTTGCTGTGTCGGGCGTGCTACCAAAGGTGATGCCGTAAATGATGATATCGTCATCTTTAATGTTCTGGCAGATTGTATCAAAGCGTGCATCAAGTTCGTCACGGGCATCATAGATGGAAGCAAATCCCCACTGACTGATGGTTTTATAGGCCGTATAATCGGACCCGCCCAGCGCACTGTGGCGGGAAATAAATTCGTTCTTACCGTCGGTGAGGATCACCAAAACCTTATCCATAAAGGGTGTGCCTTTGGCCAGTGGCAGTTCGTTTGGTGTGTCACCGCCCCACAAGCCTTGCCACTTTTCGCTCAAGACACGCCACCCCCACACAAGGCCCACCGGGCTTGCTGTGCCGCCAAAGCTCCAGGGCTCCATTTCATCAATTGATGCAAGGACGGTTGTTTTGCTTTCGACCAGCGGCAAAATTTCTTGCCCGCAGCCCCGATTTGGGCCCTTGGCATAATAGCGGCTGTTGGCCTCGTAAACACTGCGATTGCCGTAACCGTCGATCCAGTTGTTGGGCGCATAATAATAATAGTAATTGGGTTCGTCGTCCCAGTACCATGGGTCAATTGGTGCGGTTGCAGGGGGTGTGTCGGTTAGGTCCTCGCCATCGGTGCGTGCCAGAACGCACCCTTTCCATGTGGTTGGCGCATAGTCACCGCCATCAATTTTTGCCTGTCCCGCAGATGTAAGCCAGTTTTCATGCTGTGCGCCAACATTTACATGGGCCACATAGGGCACCACTCCAACCCACAGATTGTTGCTGGTATCTTGATCTCCGTAGACAGTTTCCACCAGTTGGGCGGCGGCTGTTTTTGCGGCATCCATTTTGCCGCTGGAATACATAGAGCCCGTATTGTCCATAACCAGCACCAATTCCATGCCGCGCGTTTCGCGTGATATTTCCGTGGTGGCGGTAAGGGTGATCTCATCATAGCCAAATAGCGCGGTGAAGGAGGCCTTGATCGTCGCGTTCGCGGTGAGTGTGATGGTTTTATTGTCGGTGCTAAACTGGGCAACCATTTCGCTGCTGGTAAGCCAATTTTGAACCGAGGCGATGTTGGCGTCAAAAAATTCTCGTGCGTCGCCTTCCATATCGGTAAGTTCCATCGCGTGGCCTGCGGCCAGCCCGGCGCTATCAAGCGATTTTTGCAAGACGTCTTTGACATAAAACATGCGCGCGCCGTCAATTGCCACTCCGGTCGCGCCCGTTAGCATCATCACACTGGCCGCAACAGCGGGCAGCAAGCTGCCGTCCTGATCGCCCAAAAAACTGCGCATGTATTTTTTTATTCTGACCGCGCATGAGGCCATGTGCGGGGATATAAAGTGAGATATGTTTGTCGTTTTTTTCATGTTCACTGTGCCTGATAATTTCACTGACAATGAACGGATGAAATGGATATTAAGTAAATCTTTGCGGACAATTTTAGTCAAAAATGATCGGTTGCAAGCCTGTTTTCATTATGCGGAGAATGAGAAAGAAACACTAATATATTGATTTTACATGGCAAACCTTAGTTGGTCTGTCGCAGAAGTTGGCATTTTGTTGAAATTTTATATTAATTTTAAAGTTTTATTTTTTAAATTTCTGTGTGGAAATAGGGCGTTACGGTGCATTTGATACGCGATTCGCGTGCCGGATGTTTGCCGTGGCGCGCCGGGTGACATCTTCAAAAATATCTACGCCTATTTCGTGTTTTCAAGTGCCTTTGTGCGGATCACACTGGCATGAAATTTATTTCAAGAGGGCTTATTTAGGCTTTTCTTGTTGGCTTTAGGCCTTATACTAGTGTTCAGGCAATAATGGGGGCGGTTTTTGGGCCGCTTTATCTTTGTTGTTTTCCAAGTGGGGCTGGAAATGAGGGGGTGTATCCCCCAGCGGAGAAGAGCGTGACCGAAGAACAGATACCCTCAGAGGGTACATTAGCTGGAGCCAAGGCCCAGCGGCTGGAGGTTCCAGCGGACGGCGTATTTGACTATTTTAAATCGACCGACGGTGAGCGAATACGCTATGCCCGGTTTCCGGCCAGTAAGGTGCTTGACCTGAAAGGGACGGTCATTTTCCTGCCGGGGCGAACGGAATTTATTGAAAAATTTCTCGAAGATATTCGGATTTTTAATGATCTTGGCTTTGCGTGTGCGGCAATGGATTTGCGCGGTCAGGGGATGTCGTATCGGCCACATCCAGACCGGGACAAGCATTTTGTTCGCAGTTTCGAACCCCATATTGAGGACGTAAAAGCCCTTTTTGATCAGGTACTTACCGCCAAAATGCAAAAGCCCTATATCTTGATGGGTCATTCGGCTGGCAGCCATGTGATCTTGCGCTTTTTGCATGATCATCCGGGCCTTGCTGATGCGGCGATATTAGTTGCGCCGATGGTGGATATTGCCGGCCCTAAGATGATTGCGCGGTGTATTTCATGCCTGATGCGTCGTTTGGGGCTTGGTGCGGCCTATATTCCCGGTCATACCGCCTTTAAAGAAGGTCGCTGGGGCTGGCGCAAACAATTAACCCACGATATGGACCGATTTGGCGATGAAGATTTTTTCATCAAAACCCGCGACAAGCGCCTTGCTGTTGGCGGGGCCACTTATAAGTGGCTTTCCGAAGCCTTGAAATCCACCAGAATATTAAACGCCCCAGGCTATGCAGAGGCTATTGATACCCCGGTTTTGATTTTGCAGGCGGGGGAAGATAAAATCGTCGACAATAAAGCGCAATCAGCGTTTGCTGAGCGATTGCCCCAAGGGCGCTTGGTGCGTATCGAAGGGGCGATGCACGAAATTCTTAAAGAAAAAGACGAATACCGCCAGCAGGTTTGGCGCGCGATTGGTGAATTTATGGATTTAAAGCGCGGCCCTAAATTTGGCACAGACACACTGACGTCTGCCAAAAATAGTGTCGCCAAAAAAAGCGCTCAGCCTGCTTCAAAGGCGGTTGAAACAGCTTCAAAGTCTGATAAATCACTGAAGACCTAATCGGCTACCGTTCAGTTTTCTATAGTGCTTTCAACCGTACATGCCCCATTTGTGATCATCCTCAATTATGGTCACCCCCCATTTATGGTCACAGCGCTTGCGACTGCGCCCCGCTAGCCCAGCTTTAGCGCCAGCGCTTTACCAGCCCTGCGTTTGCGCGCGTTGGCTAGTCTGGCTGCCCCAGCCCCAGCCCTTCAAGGGCTATCTCGGCGGCGGCCCATAATTCTTCTTCGTCTCGCACGATTTTGCTGATTAAATTGATGCCAATCAGATGGGTGAACAGGGTTTGGGCTGCTAGTGCAACATTTTCATAAGGGGGGATTTCGCCGCGCTTTATGGCTTTTGTCAGCAGGGCCTCATAGCGGTCAATCCGGGCCTTTAGGGTTGCTGTCAGGTGTGATGCGGCATCATTTTTCATGTCGGCCTGCGCGAGGCAATTGATGATCAGGCAGCCGCGAGCCTCGGGGTCGCTCGCGCGTTCTTTACAAAGTTGGCGTACCACTTTGCGAATGGCGGGGATGATGGGCTCGTCCTTTGCCAGCGAGTTTAGGAAATAGTCCGGTGCGCTTTGTCCGTATAAATCCAAAACCTCATCAAACAGCGCCTCGCGGCTTTTGAAGCAATTGTAAAAACTAGAGCGCGTGATCGACATGGCCTTTGCCAATTCATTCACCGAGGTGGCTTCATAGCCTTTTTCCCAAAAGGTCTCCACAGCGATTTCGAGCGCGTGCTCTTTTTTAAATTTTGCAGGGCGACCCATGGATTTATCCCGGTGAAATGAATTCGTGTCTCGTGATTTTATATGACCCAAATGTGTGACAAATGTCCCAGATTTCGTGTCACACCCAATTGTGTGACAAATTAAGCCTAGAGGTCAAGCAGCGCAAGGGTTTCAGCATGTAATCGTGTGTCGCCTGATGCCACAAGCCTGCCACAGGGGCCGGGGGCCTCGCCTTGCCAATTGGTTGCAACCCCGCCGGCGCCTCGAATAACCGGGATCAACGCCATCATATCATAGGGCTTTAAGCCGCTTTCGATCACTTGGTCCATATGTCCGGCAGCAACAACGGCATAGGCATAACAATCCAGCCCATAGCGGATCAGCCGACTTGCGTTTAACACACGGTCAAACTTGGGGCGTTCTGTTGGCTCAAACAGGTCTGGGTCGGTGGTTGCTATGGTCGCCTTTTTTAGGCTGGCGCACGGCCGGGTTTTGATCGCCGTTCCGTTCAGGCTCGCCCCTGTTGTCCAGCCGATGTAGCGCTCTTGCAGGTAGGGTTGGTCGATCAGGCCAATCACTGGCACACCCTTATATTTCAAGGCGATCAAAGTGCCCCAACTGGGAAGGCCTGAGATATAAGCCCGTGTGCCGTCGATCGGGTCCAGTACCCACTGAAAGTCGCTTCCCTTGTTGGTTTGGCCGTATTCCTCACCGAAAATATCATGGTCAGGATAATGTTTTTCAATCAATGTTCTGATCGCACGTTCGGCGTCTTGGTCGGCTTTTGTAACCGGGTCAAACTGATCACCGGCAAGCTTATTATCCACATCAAGGGGGGCTTTGAAATATTTCAAAGTTACCTCAGCCGCCGCCTCCGCAAGAAGGCTTGTAAATTCGGTTAGAGCTTCTCTGTCAATGCCGCCGTATGTCTGTGCCATATCTCTATCCTGTGACCCCAGCCTATGGCCGGTATGCCATCCTTTAAAGCGAGGGAGGCGGCCAAGAAAAAATTGTTGGCAAACCATATTAAAGCTTGCTTGCCAAAGCAGCAAACTTAGATCACATATGACGCCTAGATTGCAACGAGAAGTAAGATGCAGGAAACAGATTTTTTAATCATTGGTGCGGGGATTGCGGGCGCGGGTATCGCGTATCATTTGGCACCACATGCGCGCACACTGTTGATCGACATGGAAGAGCAAGCCGGGTACCATACCACTGGGCGTTCGGCCGCTTTTTACGCGGAAACCTATGGTGGGTCTAAGTTACAGCCTCTAACAACTGCGTCAAAATCCTTTTTTCACCAGCCGCCAGAGGGGTTTTCAGAGCATCCTATTTTAACCCCTTTAGGGGCTGTGCATATCTTTCGCGAGGATCAAAAAAGTCGGGCGCAAGCCATGTTTGATGCCTTGGTAAAAGATTTGCCCTCGGTTAAAACTCTAGAGGCGGAGACGGTTCTTGAACGGGCGCCATATCTGAAAAAAGCGCGTTTAGTGGGCGGTATTGATGATCCCGAATGCGGTAATTTAGATGTGGCGGCGCTCCATCAGGGTTTTTTGAAACATGCTAAAAAATCAGGTGCTGAAATCCTTTTGGGCGCTGGATTTGAGGCGGCACACTTTTCAGAGGGCTTTTGGCATGTCAAAACTCGCACGGGGGATATTCGCGCCAAAACGCTGATCAATTCGGCGGGCGCTTGGGGCGATGACGTTGCTCAACGCGCGGGTATCAAGCCAATTGGGCTCATGCCGCTTAGGCGCACGATTATCACCATTGCGAACCCAAAAGGGCTGGCGTTCGACCCCAAAGGCCCGGTGATCATTGATATTGACGAAGACTTTTACTTTAAACCAGAAGGCGCGGGCTATTTGGTTTCCCCCGCTGACGAGGTGCCGAGCCCAGCGTGCGATGCGCAGCCAGACATGGAAGATATTGCCGTCGCCGCTGATCTGTTTGAGCAGGCAACTGGCGCCACGGTTGAGCATTTGGACGCCAAATGGGCGGGCTTGCGCACATTTGCACCAGACCGCGCCCCCGTGATTGGCTATGCCGCTGATCATTCCAATTTCTTTTGGAATGTGGGGCAGGGCGGCTACGGTATTCAAACCGCGCCCGCTTGGTCAGCCCTTGCCGCAGCCCTTGCACTGCGTACGGATATCCCGCAGGATTTATTAGATAATAAAGTCCAGCCCCAAATCTATGATCCGGCGCGCTTTAAGAGCCCTACCTTTGCAAGCTGAGCTTTACTGAGTTAGCGGCCATACGCGCCAGAGACTTCAGCAGAAAGCAGGCAAGCCCAGTAAAACGGACACAAACCCCGTGGTGGGCAGTTAGCAGCTAGTTCTCAGCTGAACCGCCTTGGCGCTTGTTTCCAAAGAAATACACCAGCGCAACAGCGCCGCCTGTCCCTGAAATAATATCCGCAAGCAAGCCTCGGCCATGAAAGCCTAACAGCCATAGTGCCGTCCCGCCCACAATGCCGCCGAAAATTCCAAGGATGATATTGCCAAACGCTCCGTACCCTTCTCCGCGCAGGATTTGCCCAGCCAGAAATCCAGCCAAAGCCCCAATAAGGATTGAATAAATCATGGTTTTTCTCTCTAGTATAGTGTTCCAGTATAGTGGTAACGCGCCGCCGATGAAATATGGCTGTTTTAACCGCGTTTCATCACGGCAGCCTTAATAGCGCCGAGATCGCCGGATAAAATTTCGGTCCTGTATAAATTCATCCCGAATTTCATCATTTCGATATTGGCTAAGGGCATAAACGGCCCAAATTGCAGCCACAGGCCAGCC
>WFTS01000158.1 GCA_015485385.1 Kordiimonadales bacterium
TAGCTTTTATTTTGCACCGGCTGCTTTTATCTGCATCACACGCTGGAAACCTGTCAGTGCGCCGGGTGAAGGGGCGCAGTCTCATGCTGCTGAAATGACGTCAAGTCATTGATGGCCGTAGCCTAAGGGCTTCAATGCCTAACAGTTTTTTGGCTCTGATGGGTGACCTGACAGGGAAGTCCTATTTGTGTCCAATAGCATGTTGCGACAAAATGCGAATGCAATAAAAAGCCAGCCCGAAGGCTGGCTTTTCTATCTTAAATAATGTGCGAAGGATTTACGGACCGGTCGCTGGAAATAAATTATTCCAAAAGCGGCGCTAGAAGGGCCAGCGCATACGCTTGATTATCATCATCTTCAACGGCTTCGACAATATGGCGAGAAAGGAAAAGATCATTATTAGCCAACGCGCCCTCAAGTAACGTTAAGCGGGTTATATCGCGTTCATAGGCGCCGTCTTCTTCTGCGATTTCTTTTAAGAACTCCCGCACTTGGGCTGCAAGAGTGCTATTGTCTCGTCCCCCATGAAGCGAAGCCAAATACCGCGCCTTTTCGTTAATATCTTCAAAATACTCCAGCCGTGAAAGCGCCTTTTCCAAATTCCCGTTTGCCGCTTCTATTGGCCCAATTTTATTGGCAAAAGAGGAAAGCGCTTCAGCTCCGCGTAACCTGTCACCGTGGCGCACAGCAAGTGTGTAACTGGCTTCGATAAAAGCGTCCCCCATACCGGCATCAAACATACTGCGCGCCCTGTCTGCTGTCGCTTCAGCGCGCGCATAGATACCAACCAAGCTTGGAAACATCTCATCGGCCTCATTGATAAGGGCATTCCGGTCACCTGGACGGCCCATTCGGTCGGCTATAATGCCCATTAAGATCAAGCCCCGATAACGCAGTGTTTCGCGCTCAATCCCTCGGATTTTTGCTTCCAAAGCGGCGAAGTCAAGCCCGGCAAGCGCACTACGCGGAACCTGTGTTAAAATTGTAAGCTCATGCCAAAAAGCGCGGTTTTGGTTGTGTGTTTGTCTCAGCGCAACCCGTGCATCCGCAATCGAGCCTAAATGCGCAGCTTCTTCAGCAATATTATACAGCACCAGATCCTGTATCGAATCATTTTGCAATTCTTCGGCAAGCGCAAGCGCTGTTGCCGTATCGCCCGCGCGGGCGACCAAGGGGGCGATCTCAGTGATTTTTTCCTGAGTTACCAAGCTAAGACGTACCGAGCGCGCTTCATCAAGCGCCATCTTGAGTGTTTGCTTCGCTTTTTCCAACTGGCCGGTTGCAATCATAGACCGAGCAACGCCCGTTAGTATTTTGGCCCGTTCAATGCCAAAGTCTTCATCAATCGCTGTTTGCAAAGCGGCCTTAAAGGCACAATCCCGCGTTGGCGCTTCAAGGCAGATAACGGTATGTTCATTGGGTTTATGATCACTGGTCACTGGCACTTGCGCAAAAGCGGACGTACAAATTGCAGTTGAACCAATGGTGAAGAGAGCAATCGCGGTTTTCAATGTTTTCATTCAGGAATCCCCTACTAAAATCATTTCGGCTATGTCGTTCAATACCACTGCGGTTCCAATATCGAACGTACCAGTAACAGCCGCTGGCCGCCAATGCGCTTGAAAAGCCGCTAACGCCTGTGCTGCGCTGCCATCAATAGTAGCACAGTTTTTCTTAGGATATCCAACTATAACTAATTGTTTGTTAAGCTTATCAAAGGCCGCAGTTTCCGTGGGGTTTCGCGGTATAAGTGTTTGATCAAAAGCCTCTTTCGCTGAAAAGATACCATAGCCATGGTCTGCTAAATACTGCCATGGGAACAAAGGGCCGGGGTCGCTTTTGCGGTCAGGTGCAATGTCGCTATGCCCCAAAAAGCGAGCCGTTGGTATCCGGTACCGCGCCTTAATCCCTGCCAGCAATTCAAGTAAACTGTCTATTTGCTCCTTGGGAAAAGGCTGATACCCAAATTCATGTCCAGGGTTTACCAGTTCAATTCCAATTGAGGTGTGATTGATGTTTTCACGGCCCTGCCAGCTGGAAATACCAGCATGCCAAGCCCGGTTTTCTTCTGCAACCAGTTGGAAAACTCGGCCATCTTCTTCGATCAAATAATGCGCAGAGACCTCAGCGGCGGGATCGCACAGGCGGTGCAAAGCTTCAAGCCCGGTTTTCATGCCGGTATAATGCAAGATCACCGTATCAATGACACTGCCTGAAGGCCGCCTATTCCAATTGGGCGAAGTGAAATCTGTCAAAATTTTCATAAGCTTCTCCCCCCTTGCGCCGCCACCTTCTCCGAGGGCCTTACGTTTAAATCCGCTTCTAAATCCGCTTTCCTTATAATTCCGCTTCCTTTAGCTGCCTGATAATTCCTCTTCCTTTAACCGCCTGCCCTACGCTCGTCTTGAATGGTCGCGTATGCAACATTAATTTCCGCAGCGCGGCGGGTTGCAACCGCAATTAAATCATTTGGCACACCAGCCGCTATCAAATGATCAGGGTGGGTTTTGCGCACAAGATCACGATAATGTTTTTTCAGCTCCCGGTCACTGATAGACGGCTTAACACCCAATATTGCGTATGGACAACTTGGGTCAGCCCCCACATGACGGTGCACTAATTCTTCAATCTGTTGCTTTGAGTACCCAAATATTTTAGCGACCGAGCGGATAAAATTCAGCTCATTGGGATGGACATGCCCATCTGCTTTGGCAATGAAAAACAGCGCCTCCAACAGGTCGCCCAACACGGTGCGATTGTCTTTCATCAGGTGCGCAATTTGGCGGGCATACGCATCAAACCCGGCGGTGTCTTTGCGCGCCATATCGTAAACACGGCCCACATTCGCCATTTCTGAAGCAGGCACATGAAACACCTGTTTGAAGGCTTCCACTTCTTCTCGTGTCACCCTGCCGTCCGCCTTGGCCATTTTGGCTGACAGCGCTATCACACCGATTGTAAATGTTATATGACGGGTTTTCTCAGGGTCTGCTGCGCCGCCAGTGACACCACTTGCATCAACCGCAGCGCCAACGGTTAACCCGATCAGCGCACCGATCGGTCCACCAAGCGCAAGCCCTGCTGCACCACCAATTATTTTTCCCCAGATCGACATAAGGAATTGGTATCACAGCGCCCCCCTCTATCCTATAGAAAATTATGGCATTTTTTGCATAGCTGCCCTGCCATGAATATACTGTTGGCGGCGAGCAAAAAAGGCAGTATATCTGTGCGCCAATGAAATAAAGCGAACGAGACTGACCTAACGTTTTGCTTACTGAAGGAAATGCCGCGCATGGTTGATGTAGTAATTTCGGGCACAGGGCTATATGTCCCCCCGAACAAAGTTACCAACGAGGAACTTGTTGCCGCTTTTAATGCCCACGCAGATCAATATAATCACGAGCATAAAGCCGATATTGATGCAGGCCTGATCCCGGCCAAGCAACATTCCAGCGCGGCCTTCATAGAAAAAGCATCTGGCATCAAATCTCGCCATTTGGTCGATGTTGAAGGCGTGATGGACCTTAACCGCATGATGTCAAAGCTGCCTGAAGGGGGTCACGGCGACTTTGAAAATCCTTGCCTGCAGGCCCATATGGGCATTGAGGCTGGAAAAGATGCGCTTAAGCAAGCCGGCCTGACGGGCGAAGATATTGATTATCTAGTCTGTTCATCCGCAGTGATGCAGCGGTCTTTTCCGGCAATTGGAATAGAGGTTCAGCACCATTTGGGTACAAAAGGCTCAGCGCTTGATATGGTGATGGGCTGTTCTAGCGCCACCTACGGGCTAATCACCGGCATCAATGCCATCAAGTGCGGCATGGCAGACCGGGTCCTGATGATAAATCCGGAAATCTTCTCAACCATGATCAATTTCCGTGATCGTGATAGCCATTTTATTTTCGGAGATATTGCAACGGCTGTTGTGCTGGAACGTGCAGATTTAGCCAAAGGCGACGATCTTTGGAAGGTGATAGACACCAAAGCAGATACCAAATATTCCAATAATATCCGGTCTCAGTACGGCCCGATGACACGCCTAGATGATGGCAGTTTAATGCGCCAGGATATGTTCTTCGTCCAAGAAGGCCGCAAAGTGTTTAAAGAACTTCTTCCTTTGGTCACAAGCTTCATCAACGAGCAGCTCGAAAACCTTGATTTGCAAGTGACCGACCTAGCGCGTATGTGGCTGCATCAGGCAAATATCAATATGAATATGTATGCCGCCAAAAAACTTCTTGGCCGCGAACCAACATACGATGAAGCACCAACTGTCTTGGAAAATTACGGCAATATTGCTGGTGCGGGATCCGTGGTTGCCTTCCACGAAAACCGCGAAAATATGGCATCGGGTGACAAAGGCATAATCTGTTCGTTTGGGGCGGGCTATTCGATCGGCAGCTTGATTGTCGAAAAACTATAAAAGCCAAAACGCACAGATTTTGGCGGTAAGGGACTAAAATGGGCGGAGTTATTATCAGTGGAACCGGCGTGTTTACGCCGCCTGATGCTATATCTAATGAACAACTTGTTGAAAGCTATAATGCGCATAGTGAAAACTGGAACGCAGAAAACGCCGACGCTATTGAGGCTGGCACTTTAGAGAAGCGCGAGCTTTCTTCAGCCGCTTTCATCGAAAAAGCCTCGGGTATAAATAACCGCTACATGATGGAAGGCTCCGGCGCCACTGAAGTTGGCCGCATGTATCCTTACCTGTCAAAATTAGCGTCAGATGACCTAATGGGAACCCCCGCCCAAGTGAAAATGGCATATGAAGCAGCCATGGGCGCGCTTGAAGAAGCCGGACTTACAGGCGCAGACATCGACATGGTCGTGATCAGTGCCTCAATGTGGGAACGTTTCATTCCCTCAATGGCAACAGAACTGCAAAAAATGATCGGTGCAAAAGGGTTTGCTTTTGATATGTCAATGGCATGTTCCAGTGCCACATTTGGCATCTCAACAGCGACAGACGCCATTATATCCGGCATGGCCACCAAAGCTTTGGTGGTAACCGCTGAATATTTAACGCCGATCATGAATTTTGAAGAGCGGGATGGCCATTTTATCTTTGGCGACGCCGCCGTTGCTATGGTGCTAGAACGTGAGGGCGAGAGCAACTCAAAGGCGCCCTTCAGGATTAACAGCCGCCAATTGAAAACAGAATTTTCTAAGAATATCCAAGTTGGCTTTGGCAGCCGCACGTTGATTGAACGCGACCGTATCAGCGCGCCTGAGCAACGCTTTGTGCAATATGGCCGGACTGTTTTCCGAGAATTATTACCCATGGTGATAGATTTGGTGCGAGATCATCTGGAAGAAACCGGCAGAACTGTCGAAGATTTCAAACGATTTTGGCTTCATCAAGCCAATATTAACATGAATGTTTTTGCCACCAAAAAACTCTTGGGGCGGGAACCAAACCAAGAAGATGCGCCCATAATCTTAGATGATTATGCCAATACGGCGGGTGCTGGTTGTATGATCGCCTTCCACATGCATAAAGCCGACTTCAAACCCGGTGATCTGGGCATGATCTGTTCCTTTGGTGCCAGTTATTCAATCGGCTGCTTTGTGGTGGAAAGGCTATAAGGGTAAAGTCCCGGTTTGTTCTTCAGTGAAGCAATTACACAGAGGACTAGCTGCACAAGAAACTATCTACTCTGGGGACTATCTACTCTGGGGCCAACAGCACAGAAATACTGCTCGAACAACCGACTAAATCCCACACCATCAAATGGGGTTTAGTCTGCCGTTTCAATCACTTGGAACTGTAATTTCTGTGCTTTATGCATCCGGCGGTCCACCATATCAAGCATGCCATCCACTTCTAAATCATCCCCGCGAGCAGTTACAACGCCCATGCTGATGGTGAGTTTAATCGGAATAGCATTTGGTGTGATAGATGCCGTTTCAATCCGCTGTTTTATGCGCGCGGCAACCAAATCAGCGCCTTCTTCGGCAGTGCCTGGCAGCATTAAGACAAACTCTTCACCACCAAACCTGCAAAAAACATCTTGGCTTCGGCGCCCATCCGTTACCAGTTCAGAAAACTCTGCCAACGCTAAGTCACCGACCGAACGCCCATGAGCCAAATTCACCTTTTTAAATTTATCGATATCAACCATTACAACCGAAACAGGTTCTGCCAATCGCCGCGCCCGAGCCAAAACCGCTTTCATAACCTCCATAAAAGCGCGCCTGTTTAAAGCGCGGGTCAATGGGTCCATCATTTCCTGAATTTTCAATTCTGCCTGTAATCGTTCGGCGGTCATGATAATGATAACCAGCGCCAAAAGCATAACAAAAGCAAGGATTTCAAGCTGGGAAATTGCCATTAGAGACCCAAAAAGCGGTTGATGCCCCGCAGCCAGCATAAAGGCAAAATACAGGCCGTACAAAGCGTGCCCACCAAACAGTACAGCGGTTAAGCCGACACCAAGTGTTGTGCGTCGGATAATCCCTTTATAAAATCCAAAACGCCCCCCAAGCGCCCGCATCAAGGTGAAAATAACGCCCAGTGACACGGCCGAAGCAAACAATGCCTCAGAGATGCGGCGTTCATCACTGCTTCCATCTCCAAACGCCTGATAAGCAAGCGATACGACAGCCAAAGCCACCAACAGGCTGGCAAAGAAAACAAGTCTGCGTTGCTTAATCTGCCAAAACTCCGCAATGCCAAGCCACACCCACAAAAGCCCCAACAGAACCAATGTTTGACCAAGAAGGTTATAAAGCTTGCCCTCAAGAGCGAGCTCGGCGCCATATTCAAAAAGGAAACAGTTTCCAAGGGAAAAGGCCAGAACGCCAGACGCCACAGCGCCTAATCCACCGGTTGCACGGTTAGCCAGCCAGTGGGCTATTAGCGAGAGTGACGATAAAAACATCACCAACAAAACAGCAACTGAAAGTGTCGGTATATCGAATGTCACACGCACTCCGTATATAGCATCGCGCCCAACCCCACCGCGTGAGCTTATTCTATAAATTGTGGTTTGCAAGCTTTGTCTGGAAACGCCCGGCCAACACCGCCCACAGCAAGTTCCGCAAAGCCGAAGGTAAAAGCAACATCTAAGGCGGTTTAGATATTCTCAGTCTTAGGCTAGGCGGTATATCTTATCGCCTAGCCTTTTCTGCGCCATATACTCGTCTGAGGTCTGCGGTCCTATGTCCAAGCCTTGCCTCGGCGCTGAATGGCACTAATGTTTCTTCATGAACCTCTTTTCGTTCTACGCGATTATTTAGGAAACGCTATGTCTCAACGGATCAAAAAAATCATTGCGGCCATATTTGTGCTTTTGCTTTTGGCCGTGGTAACTGGGCGCATAGCTGGCCCTGCTATGTTGGAAAAATCGGTCAATAAAACTCTGAGCTATAGCCCTATTGCCATCAGCCCAGAAGCCGAGGCCCTACATAACACACTGATGATAATGGATTGGCACGCCGATACTCTGTTGTGGGACAGGGATTTTCTCCAAGAAGCCTCTCGCGGTCAAGTTGACATGCCCCGCTTGAAGAAAGGCGGCATAAATATTCAAATGCTAACCACAGTCACCAAAGCCCCCGCCGGGTTGAATGTGAACAGCAACAGCGCAGATACGCGTGATAATATCACCGCACTCGCCCTTATTGAAGGCTGGCCCATCGCCACATGGACAAGCCTTCTAGAACGCGCCTTGTATCAAGCAGACAAATTGGCGGACATAACAGCCCGTTCTGAAGGAAGCGTGAGCTTTATAAAATCAAAAAAAGACCTTGCCGCTCATTTGGGGCGCGATAATGACGGCCTCGCTCTCTTGCTTGGCACAGAAGGCTCGCACCCTTTAGAGGGGGATCTTGGAAATATTGACCGCATGTATGCAGCGGGATTTCGCATGTTTGGGCTGACACACTTTTTCGATAATGCGCTCGGCGGTTCTCTGCACGGTGAAAGCAAAGCGGGCCTTACAGATTTTGGGCGCAAGGTGGTTAAGAGGCTCGATGACCTTGATGTCATCATTGATCTTGCGCACGCATCAGAGGCAATGGCCGCTGAAGTGACCCTGCTGTCATCACGGCCACAAGTTGTCTCGCACACGGGCTTTAAAGGTCACTGTGACACTCCGCGTAATTTCAGGGATGATCTGATGAAATCCATCGCTGCCAAGGGCGGATTAATAGCCGTTGGCATGTGGCAAACCGCAGTGTGTGATCCAACACCCACCGGCATCGCTGCGGCGCTGAAATACGGCATTAATTTGGTGGGGGCTGACCATGTTGCACTCGGCTCTGATTGGGACGGCAGCGTTGAGGCTATTTCGGCCGATGCCGTGCCGCAAATTACCCAAGCCCTGCTTTCTGCCGGTGTTTCAAAGGCTGATATTGCAAAGGTTATGGGGGCAAACAGCGTGCGGTTCCTAGAAACTTGGCTGCCTGATAACTAGGATGTGGATACCCGCTGGATAAATGCCGCGCAGACAATGGTTAAAGGACAAGCTAACAGCGCCAAATTTGCGCTTATGGCGTTTGCACCTTACTGTGTCATCATCCATGGGAAATAGGGGAGAAAAACCATGTTAACTGTACCACTGACAATGCTGCTATGGAGCAGCCTTTTGATGTTCATTCTAATTTTAATTCCTGCAGGCATCGCCATTCACCGCAATGGCCCAACTGCACAAGCAGGGGCACGCGACGATTTGCCCGAACCTTCAGCGTTCATGAAGCGCGCAAACCGGCTCAATGCGAATATGCGAGAAAATATGATCCTTTTTATCGCCCTTGTCGTGATTGTTGAAATATCGGGTATTAGAAACCCTAATATTGAAATGGGAGCTATGATTTTCTTCTATGCACGCCTTGTACATGCTCCGGTTTATTTGTTGGGCCTACCCGCTATTCGACCCATTTTGTGGGGGATTTCCCTTGTTGGTATGGGTATGATGGCTAGTCCGCTTTTTGCGTAAGTAGCCATCCACACACTGCGGCAAAGTCCTATATAAAGAAGTCCTATATAGATCAGCCCTAAACATATGGAAAGACCGCCTAATCGGCGGTTTTTTTCATTAAAATTTTAGCCATCTCTTCCCTTTTTCTGCATGTGTATTTATCCTTGATAGACACATGAATTATGAACTCAGAGGACCGTATGGCACAAAGTATTTCAATCGGGGCTACCACACAGTTTCAACCGGGTAATTTTGCCCTTAAATCATCCGGCGGCACGTCCAAAGTAAAGCTGGACACCAATTCAGTGCCGGACAGTAAAGTGAAAATAGAGACAGCACCCCCCAGCGCTGGCCCGAGCAAAGGTATAAAGCTTGATATTAAAGCGTAAAATATTCCGCCCCTAATGCCGCGGGATCACCCGCCCCTGATGGCTTAGCCTTTTGCCCGCAAAGCTTTTTGCACACAAACCTCCAGCGCATTTGAGAAGTTGGATTTATCCCGCCCCGTGAATTTAGCGTTATACCCTTTGTCTTCACCCATATCCCGAAGCTGAGATTTCAATTCCCGCATGGCGATCGCCATTCCAATATTATCTGGGGTGAAGGCTTTGCCTGTTGCCCCCAAAACCGTAGCCCCGGCCTCAAGGCACCGACCTGCCAGCAATATATCCCCAGTGATGCAAATATCGCCTGGCCCTGCCTTCTCCGCAATCCAATCATCGGCGGCATCAAATCCATCAGAGACAACAACCTTGTTGATCTTAGGTCCGACAGGAATACGCAGCCACTGATTCGAGACCAAATGCACTGTCAGGTCATGGCGATATGCCACCTTGAGGATTTCCTCCTTCACAGGGCAGGCATCTCCGTCCACATATATTTCAGGCAAAAAAACTCTCCAAAAAAGCCAAAAATTAACTTTTCAAGGCTATAAAACCTCTAAAAGGGTGGTAAACAATTGGCCTGTAAAAATCAAATTTGAGTTCGTTATGAGAGTATCTATGCGCGTTTTTAAACCGTTTGTCTTTAGCTTGTGCCTTCTTGGCATGAGCGCCGAGGCCTCATCAAGTGCTTTTGCTTCTATGCAGGACAGCACACCAGCGACGGCCCAATCCAAGCCTAGCGCAAGGCCAAGCCCTGCCGGACAACAAGCGGATATCCCCACACAAGAGCAACAAGATAAAATATACAAATCGATGGAATATATGCTGCGCAGGGCGGAACTAACGCGTACTTTGGCTGCGGAGCATCTGCTCTATATCAAAAATGATCGCAACAAAGAGGATACCCGCATATTAGAAGATGCCTCGCAAGTCATGGCGTTTGATCTTATCTGCGATGACGAAACCATAGAAAGCCGGGCGCTCAACCAAATTGCGGCGGACACAAGCTTTAAAATCGCCATGATGGCTGGCAAATCAACGATTGGACCGCGCTTAACGCGCTTGGCAAGTAAACAGTCCGTAGACGAACGCATGGCCCTGATAGGGGATATCGCAACCACTGTACTGATGTATGAAATTGGCCGCAGGCGAGGGCTTTTCGATGCGCTTCTGACAGATTTCGGCAAAAAACGCTTCTGTGCTGGTATGCAAACCGACATGCGCACGCGCTACAAAGAAATGAACGCCGCACTGGGTGGGTAACGGGTGAGAAAGTCCTAGAGACACTACCCAGAGACACTGCCCAAGGACAAGTCTGAAGAGACAATGCCCCGCTATTCAGCGATAGGGCCATGTCCGTGCTGACCTAGAGGATCTACCCTAAACAAATGCAATGGATCATCCCGCGTCTACACCGAGAAAACTGTGCTGCTCGCGCTTAGGTATCGGGCATTATAGGTCTTAGACAAAAAAGCGAAACTTACCTTTTTTACGGGAACTAAAGTTCTTTTCTCACTGAAACTGAAACTCTTCGGGGTGTATTTTTTTCAAAGCATGCTTGAAATTGATTGTGCCTTTGGGCCACAGCGTATGAATA
>WFTS01000159.1 GCA_015485385.1 Kordiimonadales bacterium
CACACTGTCTGTCCCAAGCAACCCCTCCAATATCACGGGGTCTGGCACAGATACGCTGGTTATCTTTGGCAGCGCCGAGGACAATTACATCCTTCTTAAATACAGCCTCCAATATTCGCTATCTCGGGGCTCCCGATGCGGCGGGCGATAACGCGGCCACCCTCACCGTAACAACGTCTGAAGGCGACGGTGATACCGTCATCGGCACCGTTAATATTGATATCAGCGGGACCCCTGACAGCGCTGTAGCAGGCGGTAATTTTGACGGTACGCTTAGCGAGGTGGCGGATCCAGCAACTGTATCTGGTGCGCTTACAATCAGCGATCCCGACAGCGGCGATGATCCAACCTTCGCCGATGTAGAGGCAACACTTGGGGACAGCGGATACGGCAGCTTCACCCTTGAAGAAGGCACATGGACTTATACATATGATCCAGCCGATGATATAGACCCCGAAGACGGCGAGACCCTTACCGACAGTATTAGCTTCACCGCCTCAGACGGCACAACACAAGAGATCACAGTCACCATCAACGGTGTCACTGAAGGCACCCCGTCTGCTTCTAGCGATGAGTTTGGTGTCAACACAACAGCCGCAGGGGATCAAAGCAACCTTGTGGGTGCGATCTCCAGCAACGCACAGGCCTTCTTTGCATGGCAATCCAGCGATGGGGACGGCGCAGGCATTAGCGGCCAACGCTATGGCTATAGCGTCGGCGACGGAACCTTTAACCCAACAGGGGCAGAGTTTACAATCAACAGCCAAGTTGAGGGCGATCAAACCGCGCCGTCTATTGCCACTACGCTTAGCGGTTTTGTTGTAACATGGCAGAGCGCCGACCCTGACGTAGACGGGGAAGGCACTGGCATTTCTGCACAGCGCTATGACACAAGCGGCAACCCTTTAGGGGCAGAGTTTACTGTTAACACTGGCTCCACTGGGGATCAAACAGCGCCTTCGGTTGCTGCAGCCCTGAACGGAACTGGTAACTTTATCATCGTATGGCAATCCGATGACCTCGCGGCTGACGCGGGCTCTAGCGGCATCGCCGGACAGCGCTATGACGCGAACGGCAATGCGGTCGGTGACGAATTTACTGTCCAGCTTGGCGCCAACCTGTCCAACCCCTCTATCACTTTTCTCTCGAACGGCGGCTTTGCGGTCTCGTGGGAACAAGATGGCTCTGGCTTCGTGCAAAACTCATTGCGGGCGCAGGTCTATGACAGCTTGGGCGACCCTGTTGGTGACGACTTCCTCATTACAGGCAACAGCATAGCTGGCTCTATTAGCGATGCCACGCTAACCCAGTTTGGATCTGGTTTTATCGCCGTTTGGGATGACAGCTTTTCTGGTATCCAAGGCCAAATCTTCGGCAGCGACGGCACAGAGGTGGGGCCAGAGTTTAGTCTGCCATCCAATGCTATTGGTGTCAGTTATAGTAACCCGGCTGTCACTATTCTGGACGATGGCGGCTTTGTGATCACTTGGACGAGTTCCGAGACAGACGGGGACCAAAGTGGCATCGCCGGGCAGCGCTTTGACGCCGCCGGTAATGCGGTCGGTGAAGAATTTACCGTCAATACAGAGGTCGAAGGCAACCAGACCAACGGCGTTATTTTGAACGCACCGTCAACTGAGGGGTTCCTAACCGCTTGGCAAAGTGAAGACCCTGACGTAGACGGCAACGGCGACGGAATTGCAGCGCGCTTCTTTGACAGCGAACCTGACAATATCCCTCTGGCTTTCGAGGGCTTGCCCTCTGATGTCACTGTCACAGAAGACACCCAAAGCAATTTGGACCTGTCTAGCCTTAACTTTGTTGACCGAGACAATACAGGCATCCGCGTAACCTTAACGGTTGATGCTGGCACACTGTCTGTCCCAAGCAACCCCTCCAATATCACAGGGTCTGGCACAGATACGCTGGTTATCTTTGGCAGCGCCGAGGACATTACATCCTTCTTAAATACAGCCTCCAATATTCGCTATCTCGGGGCTCCCGATGCGGCGGGCGATAACGCGGCCACCCTCACCGTAACAACGTCTGAAGGCGACGGTGATACCGTCATCGGCACCGTTAATATTGATATAACGGATCTACCGGACGCTGCACCAAACCCACCGGCCCCAGTTGAACCCGAAGTTGAAGATTTGGAACTCGATGGCGGGGCAGGTGATGACAATCTTGACGGAAGCGGCGGCGAGGACAAAATCAGCGGCGGCTTGGGGGATGATGTCTTATCCGGCGGTGACGGTAATGATACATTAAGTGGCGGCGAAGGCCGGGACGATCTGAGCGGCGGCGAAGGTGTTGATGTCCTGTTGGGCGGCGCAGGAGGGGATGAACTTTCTGGCGGTGTCGGCAATGATATATTACGCGGCGGCGAAGGCGACGACACATTGATCGGTGGTGAAGGCCAAGACATTCTGTATTCTGGGGCTTCTGACGATGGGGCTGACAGCCTTGAAGGCGGCAGCGGCAGTGACATTATGGGCGCGGGTGCGGGTGAAGATGACCTAGACGGCGGGTCTGGCGACGATATATTATTTGGCGCTGCTGGTAATGACACCCTTAGGGGCGGCAGCGGCGACGACGACATATATAACGGTGACGGCACCGATTTGGTTGATGGCGGCGCTGGGGACGATACGCTTTGGGGCGGTGCAGGAGATGATAACCTGACCGGCGGCAGCGGCAATGATACCTTTGTCTTTGCCCCAGGGTTTGGCACCGATACCATCACGGACTTTGGCAATAGCGCAGGCGATACCGACTTGTTGGACCTAACCCGACTTGACGGTGTAACCCGCGAAAGCGTGCTTGCCTCTGCCAGCTATGATGCGTCTGGCGCAACCATTACCTTAGCTGGCTTCGGTAAACTTATTTTAGAGGACATTGATCAGGCTGATCTAGAAGCCCTCTTTGATGCTGGACAGATATTGGTCGGATAATAAACACGCAGGAAGGGTTCCCTCCCCTATGGCGGATTCGGGCGTATGGTCAGATATATAGTGCTTCCAACCATAAAGTCCCCATTTGTAAAACGGGCGCGACTGCGCCCCGCCAGCTTTCTGGCGAAGCCTACGCGGCGTTTGAACGCCAACTGAGTAAAACTCAGTTGGAAAGACTATGACTATGCGCCCGAATTACAGACGAATCCCGTGCAGAAATACGCCTATTCAACTGTTACAGATTTGGCCAAATTACGTGGACGGTCCACATTTGTATTTCTCAGCAAGCCAGAGTGATACGCTACAAGGTGCGTAACCGCCAACAGTGCAATCGACGACCACGGATCTCCGAGCGCTGGAATATTGAAATAATCACCGAGCGCCTTTAGGTCAGGATCCTCTTCCAGGCTGGCATCAAAAATAACCGGCTGCGCCCCGCGTGCCTTAATTTCTTCGATGTTTGATATGCTTTTCCGGCGCACGCTTTTATCTGAAACAAAGCAAAAAACCGGCATGCCATATTCGATTAGCGAAATACTGCCGTGTTTAAACTCCCCCGCGAACATGGGTTCGCAGTGCATATAAGCCGTTTCTTTCAGCTTGAGAGCCATTTCCTGCGAAACTGCAAAATCAAGGCCGCGCCCAAGGGCAAAACTGCTTTGGTGGCCCGCTACTTTTTCGGCAATGGTGATCAATTCATCTTCGCGCGCGATAATGGCTGCTATTGCCTCTGCAAGTTGTCCGCACTTTTGCGCCCATAGGGTTACGCTATTTGGGCTTTTATCCGCAAGCAAACTGATGATCAGGCTTGAGGCGGCAAATTGGTTCACAACCGCCTTGGTGCTTGGCACGGCAACCTCTGGACCTGCTGCCAAGCGGACCGACATATCAGCCAAACGGTCAATGCTGCTGCCCACGACATTGACAAAAGCAAGCACACTAGCCCCTGCAGACTTGGCGTGTTCAAGCGCACCGATACTATCGGCCGTCTCGCCTGACTGGCTAACAGCCACCATCAAAGTGTGTTTGTCCACATGGGGCGGCAGATACCGAAACTCAGACCCAATTTCAGATGAAATATCCATCGGAAGCCCAAGGTGGCGCGCAAAAATTGATCCAAAAACACCGCTATATGAGGCCGATCCACACGCAAGAAAAACGACCTTGCGAATATCCCTTTCTGCTAGAAAAGCTTGCAGGTCTTCCCCGTTGGAAGCCGCTGATTTGATAAAAGCGGCGAGGGCCTCTGGTTCTTGTGAGATTTCTTTGCGAAGGAAATGATCGAACCCGTCTTTTTCAACTTTATCAACCGACCAATCGGCCACAACATGTACGCTGCTGCCTGGATTTCCCTCCAGATCAAATACGTCATGGTGGTTTGGTGTCATCACCACAGCCTGACCGTCTTTCAAGACCTGAATGTCACGGCTATATTCGATCAGGCTTGAAATATCCGACGAAATAGCCGCCAAACCATCGGTGCAAACAAAATTCATCGGGCACTGGTGGCGAATACCGATCACTTCATCGGGTTTGTCCGTGCGCAGTATCGCGATCGCATAGGCACCGCTAACCTTACGGCACAAATGTTTGACAATATCCTTGCCGCTCGCGCCGGGATTGGCTTTTAAAAACAAGCTGACAATATGGGCAAGCACTTCAGAATCGGTTTGAGAAACACACTCAACCCCGACAGCTTCCAGATCATTTATCAAATCCCGGTAATTTTCAATGATCCCATTATGCACCACCGAAACCCTGCCGTCACTTGACATATGCGGGTGGGCGTTTTCGTCCGAGGGTGCGCCGTGCGTAGCCCAGCGAGTATGACCAATGCCCGAATGGCCCATCACCGGCTTTTCGGCTAACAGCTCTTCAAGGTCGCTCAGAGGCCCTGCTTTTTTGCGCAGATCAATAGTGTTGTCGGCACCAAACACCGAAATACCCGCAGAATCATACCCTCGGTAATCAAGACACCGAAGCATCCGCACCAAGTCTTGGCTTATATCCCGATTTGAAGTTGCCGCTACAATGCCGCACATAGGCAAATACCCTCTAATAACAATATATATGGCAGAAACAGGCTGCCTTTACATCTGCATACCCCATCCAAAGACGGAAACAAAGTACCAACAGTGCCTCTTTTGCCTCGAAATATGCGCCTTGTAAACGCCATCTTAACCCCCTATCCCTTATTGCCTGTACACAAGGGCCGTTCGTGTGTAGAAGGGCGCCATGTATTATGAGCCTTATAATGGCCGTAACATGTTGCCTTTGGCGTAAAGCCCTAGTTTTGAGCACATGAAGCCCAAACCCCGCCCCTACAGTGGATGAATGAAATGACACATTTTGAAGGCGTCCTTCCGGCGCTTGGCCAAGCGCTTAATGAGCGCGGCTATGAAAGCCTGACGCCCGTACAGCTTGCGGTGATCGCACCTGAACTTACCAGCTCTGACATGCTGGTTTCAGCGCAAACAGGGTCCGGAAAAACCGTAGCCTTTGGTCTCGCGATTGCCCCAACCCTACTTGGCGGCAGTGACCGCCTGCCCTTCATGGATACGCCCGGCGCATTGGTGATTGCCCCGACACGCGAACTTGCCTTGCAGGTAAAGCGTGAGCTTGAATGGCTTTTTAAACCCATTGGGGCGCGCATTGCCTCCTGTGTTGGCGGTATGGATATGCGCACAGAGCGCCGTGCTTTGCAGCAAGGTGCCCATATTGTGGTTGGCACACCGGGCCGTTTGCGTGACCATATTGAGCGCGGATCACTGGACATGACTGGCCTTAAAGCAGTTGTGCTGGACGAGGCCGACGAAATGCTTGATCTCGGCTTTCGCGATGATCTGGAATATATGCTCGATACCTCGCCCGCTGATCGCCGTACACTGATGTTTTCGGCCACTGTGCCGCGTTCAATCCTTGGTATGGCCAAGCGCTATCAACGCGATGCGGTGCGCATCAACACCCAGTCAGATAAAAAGCAGCATGTGGATATTGAATACCGTGCGCTAACCATGTCACCAACCGACCGCGAGAATGCAATTATCAATGTTCTTCGCTATCATGATGCACCGAATGCCATCATATTCTGCGGTACGCGCATGAATGTGAACCATATGAAATCACGGCTGAACAACCGAGGCTTTTCAGTGGTGGCCTTGTCGGGTGAATTAAGCCAAAATGAGCGCAGCCACGCTTTGCAAGCCATGCGTGATGGCCGGGCGCGCGTGTGTGTGGCAACCGATGTTGCCGCGCGCGGTATTGATTTGCCGGGGCTTGAACTGGTAATTCACGCCGACATCCCGAAAAACAAAGAAATTTTGCTGCACCGCAGTGGCCGTACCGGGCGTGCCGGACGCAAAGGCACTTGCTGCCTGATCGTGCCCTATAATTGGCGCAAACGCACCGAGCGCCTGCTAGACAATGCTGGCATTAATGCCGTGTGGGCCAAGCCTCCAACCATCGAAGATATTGCCAAAAACGACCGCGCACGCTTTCTTGCCAATCCAGCCCTAAGCGAGCCGATCACAGAGGACGAGCAGGAATTTGTTAGCCAGCTGACGCAAAGCCACAGCGCCGAGCAATTGGCTGCCGCGTTAATCCGGTTGAACGAAAGCAATCAGCCCGCCGCCGAAGAACTGGCAGATGCAGGGCCTGAAAAAGGACCGCAGGGCAACCGCAGTGAGCGAAAATCTGCCCGCCGGGATGATTTCACAGGCGGCGAATGGATCAGCCTGTCGGTTGGCCACAAACATAAAGCCGAACCACGTTGGATATTGCCAACCCTGTGTCGGGCCGGTCATATAACCAAAAAAGAAATTGGCGCGATCAAAATTCAGCAGAATGAAACCCATGTCGAGCTGGCCGCCGGCGCCCGGGACAAATTCTTAGAGGCCGTTGGCCCAAGCCGAAAGATTGAGAAATCTATCACCGTTGATGTATTGCGCGCGCCCAAAGATCAGCGCGAGGATACAATAGACTATGAGGGACCATCCCGCGAACGATCAGACCGCCCACGCTTTGACCGCAAACCTCGGGGGGAGCGTAGTGACCGGGGAGAACGAAATGAGCGTTCTGGTGGCCGTCATGAACGTTCTGGCCAGGATGACCGCCGTTCCAAAAGACCAAAAGACGGCCGCAGCGAAGGCGGCAAAAAACCATACGCTAAAAAAGCTTACGGAAGCGACCAAAAGCCATACGGTGATAAAAAACCATATGGGGACAAGCCAAAGCGTAAGTTTGACGGCGACAAAGAAAAATTCAGCAGCAAGCCAACCTTTAGCGGCAAAGCAAAACCTGAGCCTGTGGCTGGCAAAGTGCCGAAAGCCAAAGCCCGACCGACCGAAGCTGAGATAGACACAAAATATAAGAAAAAGCCAAAATGGACTGCCGAACAAAAGCGCGTTGCTAAAGAAGCGCGTGAGGCCCGGCTGGCGATTGACCCAAAGCCCTCAAAAAAAGCGGCGGGCAAAAAACTTGTCGCAAAGAAAGATGGTGGTGCTGTCTTGACGCGCAAAAAGCCTGAGCAAGATTAATCTCTGAGGCCCTGCTCTAATTGAGGGGGGCTTCAGGTTTGTCGGCGGCCTCTTACTCTGGATTTTCTGGCTCTGGGGTTTCTGGCTCTGGGTTTTCTGGCAAAATAACCTCTACCACTGTGCCCACATTCACTTCAGAGCGGATGGTCAAACTGCCGCCGTGAAGCTTCACAAGCCCGTTGGCAATCGCCAGCCCCAAGCCAACCCCTTCTTGCGATTTAAGTGGATCACTGTCATGGCGAGCAAATGGCTCTTTAACCAGAAGCAGTTTGTCTTTTGGAATGCCAATCCCTGTATCGCTGATCTTAATATGGGACCAAGCCTTATTGCTGCTGGCCTCTATATTCACATGGCCACCGCGCGGCGTAAATTTAATCGCGTTCGAAATAAGATTGACCAAAATCTGAAAAACAGCGCGCCGGTCAGCCCACAAAGGCGGGAGCTCGGGGGGCGCTTCAAAATTGAGAGATACCTCACTTTTGGCCGCGAAATCTCTCAAAAGCCGTTCACATTCACCAAACATTTCACAAGCTGCGAGGCTTTCTTTGTTCAGGGTAACTTTACCAGCTTCAATGCGCTCAATATCGAGAATTTGGTTGACCAGCTCAAGCAAATGGCGGCCACTAAATTTAATATCCTTAGCGTAGGCCACATATTTTTCATGGCCAACGGGGCCAAAAATCTGATGATCAATCACATCGGCAAAGCCAAGTATGCTGTTTAAGGGCGTGCGTAGCTCATGGCTCATGCTCGCCAGAAACTCTGATTTGGCCTTATTGGCTTTCTCCGCTGCGTCTAAAGCCTCCCGGCGCGCCTTATCAGCAGAAACACGCTCTGAGATGTCGTGCAAGATCACAGTGAACAGTATTTCATCATGAAAGCTGCTTTTGGAAACCGATGCCGCCGCTGGAAATTCAGAGCCATCTTTTTTAAGGCCGATCACTTCAGAGCGCGTTCCCATCAGTCGGTAATCATCGTCCGACTGCCGAAAACTTTGAACATGGCTTTTGTGATTCCCCCGGAACCTTTCTGGTAGCAACATGTCCATTTTTTTCCCAAGAACGTCTTCTGCTTTATAGCCAAAAATGCGTTCGGCGCCCTTAGTGAACAGCCTAATTTTAAAGTGTAGATCAATGCTGATAATAGCTTCTGGCGCTATATTGATAATTTCGAAAAGCCTGTTTTGGGCGTATTGCGCCATTTCTTCCGCTTTTTTCTTCTCGGTAATATCCGTGATGGTGCCAGCCATACGCAGTGGTTTACCTGATTTATCCCAGGTCGCAGTGCCTCGCCCTCGCACCCAAATGATACGCCCACTTTTGCGCACCATTTTATATTGAATATCATACGGAGCGCGTGTTTTCAGGTGGGCCCGAACGGCCTCACGAACAAAATCGCGGTCTTCTTCATGGATAAGGTTAATATGGGTTTCGGCAGAATTCTCAAGCTCGTCATCCTTATAGCCAAGAATTCTTTTCCACTGCGGTGAAAGATAATCGTTTCCAGTTTCAAGATCCCAAATCCAGATCCCGTCTTGAGTGCCCGACATAGCAACCGCATAGCGTTCTTCGCTTTCACGCAAGGCCTGATCGACCTTTTTCTGCTGAGTGATGTCACGCAGTATGCCTTCAACGCCTATGATATTTCCGGCCTTATCATAGACAAAATGCGCGCTGCTTGCGACCCAGAAGGTGCTGCCGTCCTTGCGGCGCAGCTCTATTTCATAGCCCGTGACCTCGCCGCCACTTTCCCGCATTGTTTCTAAAAACAAGGCCCGGGCCGAAGGATCTGCGTATATCTCTAGCAAAGACATATCCATCAGTTCCTGCAAGGAATAGCCCGTCATTTCAGCGGCAGACGGCGAGGCCATCAACAGATGACCATCAGCATCAGCCCGGTAAAACGCATCGGTGAGCGTTTCTAAGATTGTACGGTAATTTCTCTCACTTTCCTTGAGAACAGCTTGTGATTTTCTTTTTTCTTTATTTTGGCGCTGCATCCAATAAGCAACCAAAGCAATGGTGAGAAAGGCGAGAAACCAAATCAGGGCGTGTGTGAAAATAATAGATGTTTTACTGTCTTCCGCGGCTTGAAAATATGGCTTTAGCGGGATGGACACGCTCACGCCGCCGCGAATATCCCCCACTTTAAATCCAAGGTGTCCATGACACAAAACGCAGCCTTTTTTCATGATCATCGGACGCATAAAGCGCACATAGGGCTGACCATCAATCATTGCCTGTGCGGTGATCTCTTTAACGCCTTTGTCAAACTTCTTAAGAGCAGACAATTCCCACGGATCAGGAGCATTCTTAGGGTTTATCAGCACTTGCCCGGTGATTTTACCTTTGATGCCGTACATTTCGTCATATTCTTTGGTCATTTGGCTCATCATATAAGCCGGGTTCATCAAAGTAAGTTTAACTCCGCCGGTTGTCACTACATCCCTGTTAGGAAGGTGTGCAAGATAGGGGTTCGGCGGGGTGCGTTTATCGGGCACAACATACAAGCCACCGTGGCGTGTCGCCCAGCCGCGAAACGCCTGGTCTTTGTTCCAGTTCGCCTTGGCTTCGTCCGTGGCAAGTTTAACGATTTGCCGGTCAAGCTTGGTGATATTCCAGTATGCTGACCCAATGAGCGCTATGGTTATGGCGAGCAGGGCAAAACCAGCGATGCGACCGCCCGCTGAGATAAGCCATACTTTGAAATGCGACATAAGAGCTCTTTCACCCGACCAGATCAGGCTTGTATAGAAACACTCTGAACAAATACCACGTTAACAAAAATGCAGGAATAGGGCAATTCACCCTGAAACACCTGAAAATCCACTCAAAAAGCCCCAAATATGGGAGCCTGATCTTTGAGTAACAGCTAAATGTTAACAATGCCCTACAAGGAAAACTCGCCCTCGTCGCCCTAGCCCATAAATGTGCTTTTTAGGCCGTCTAAAACATATTGTGCGGCAAGGGCGGCTAGGATAACGCCAAGCAATCTTGTTAGGACCGCATTCACTGTTGGGCCTAAAAAAGCCATCACGCGGCCTGCCATAAAAAAGACCACTAATGTTATAATCATGACAGCCAATAAGGCTGCTAAAATGCTGCCTAGCGCAACCATATCATGGTCATAATCCGCCACCAAAAGCATGATGGTCGCAATAGCGCCAGGTCCGGCAAGCAGCGGTATGCCGATCGGAAACACGGAAACATCTTCGAAATAATCATCAAGTCTGTCAGCGGCTTCTTGTTTGCGTTCTGTCCGTTTTTCAAACACCATTTCAAGCGCAATGATAAACAGCATAATGCCGCCCGCAACCCGAAGGCCATCAAGCGAAATCCCAAGCACCCCTAAAAATCGTTCCCCAAGCACCGCGAAAAACACCAAAATCAGGGTGCCAATCAGCGTCCCCTTGATGGCCATTTTATGCTGATGGTCTTTGGAGGTGCCTTGGGTAAGCCCCGCAAACACGGGCGCTATACCAACAGGATCAACGATTACGAACAGCGCCACAAAAGCAGCAATAAAGGCTTCATACATGGAAGTCTCCCAAAACTTGAGCGTATGGCTTTATGTTTCTTATCAGTCCCTGCCCCAAGGGAAAGAAAAGAACATCACAGTTTCAACAGTGGCATTTAAATCAAGATGACGGCTTTTTACTTAAAGTTCAATGCCGTTTTGCCGACACGCTGCGGTGACGGTGTTTCTTAAAAGGCACGCGATTGTCATTGGCCCAACACCGCCCGGCACCGGCGTGATCGCACCCGCATTTTTGACCGCGCCTTCAAAATCAACATCACCGACAAGCCGCATTTTCCCCTCACCCCGTTCGGGCGCAGGGATACGGTTAATGCCCACATCAATCACGGTCGCCCCTTTTTTGATCCAGTCACCCTTGATCATTTCCGCGCGGCCAACAGCGGCGACAACAATATCAGCCGAGCGCACTTCATCCGCCAAATTTTTGGTGCGACTATGAGCAATCGTAACAGTGCAATTGGCGTCCAGAAGAAGCTGTGCCATCGGTTTGCCAACAATATTTGACCGCCCAACGATGATGGCCTTGAGCCCCGACATATCGCCCAGCCTATCTTTAAGCATCATCATGCAGCCAAGCGGTGTACAAGGCACCATGCCTTTTCCGCCGGTCGCAAGAAGCCCAGAATTAACAATATGGAACCCATCCACATCTTTTTCAGGGGCGATTGCCGCGATGACAGCGGCTTCATCTATATGATCCGGAAGCGGCAATTGTACCAATATCCCGTGGATCAATGGATCAGAATTTAGCGCGTGAACTTTGGCTATCAAATCAGCCTCAGGGGTGTTTTCTTCCATGTCATGATGCAGGCTATACATGCCCGCCTCAGCAGTTTGCTTGACCTTATTGCGCACATACACTTCTGATGCGGGGTCTTTGCCAACAATAATCACCGCGAGGCCCGGTGTAATACCATGCTTGGTTTTCAAGGCGGTGACATCAAGGGCGACATCTGCGCGCACTGCGGCAGCAAAGGCTTTGCCGTCGATAATATTTGTGTGGTTTTCAGGCATGTGGGCGGCTCCAAAATGGCAGTGGCAAAACGTCGGCACATGCCCAAGGTTCAACCCATCAAACCCAACACACGAAACCTTATTGTAAGCTCATTTAACAAATCCTCAGGGTTTCCGTCTATATGCACGGTTTTATACCGGGATTGTTCCCCCGCTATAAGGCGAATGCTGGTCTTGGGCAAGCCGAGTTTTTTAGATAATAATTTTATCAGCGCACCGTTGGCTTTGCCTTTTTCCGGAACAGCGGTAACGGTAGCTTTCAGGTGGGTTTTGCCGTCGGCGTCGGCCTCGATTTTAACCAGCGCATTCTTTGAGGATTTAGGAGCGAGCTTCAGGCGCACAATGACGCCTGTTTTATCTGCCTTCAGCACAGTTTTATCTGTTCTCAGCCCAGTTTTATCTGTTCTCAGCACGGTATGGCGGGTTTAATAAAAGAGAATTTCATTCACCAACTTCTGTGCAAAATTCACTAAAACCCATAAAATAAGGATCGATAAATCAATGCCGCGTAAACTTGGCAGATACCGCTGTACCACGTTTCTTATCGGCCGGGCAGCCGGTTCGATAATTGTGTATAAAAATTGATTTAAGCTCTGAACAAAGGGCTGGTATGTATTGATAATTCCAAAAGCTGTCAGCCAGCTGAGAATGACATATCCAATCAGAAAAAATAGGTAAATATCGAAAACCGTATTTACCAACCAAAATAATGAAGACATTTCTTCTCTCCTATGTGCCGCAAACTGAACATTTTGCACGTTCCTTGCACAGGATGTAGGGAGTGTGAAGCCCAAATGCAAATGGGCGGCAATTTTTGCCCTGTTTTGCGAGTCGTTTGAAATGATTCGGGAATTTTGCAGGCATTTATTGCCGGGTCGGTAATTTTTGCCGAAACTTGAGAAGCAGAATGCTGCTGTAAGAGATGTAAAAAATGGCTTTTTTTGGCTCATCTGTTGGTTTTGGTTCGCTGTTCGGTCCGCTGAACACGCAGCAAAACCGATTCCAGCCGCAAATCATAGGCGTTGGTAACGGCGTCCTATCAGCGGCTCTGAGTTCCAAATTAACAAATGCAAGCCTTCTAAGCCTTTCCGCCGAGGACCGCGCCTCGATCAATCAGCGCGGTGTCAGTGATGCGGTTATCCCCCCGTGGCAGTTGCCCGAAGAACCGAAAACGCTGAACCAGCAAGTGCGCGAAGTGCGCGAGATTAGTAAATTTATTGATCTAACAACGTCCGACCTCAAGAGCCTAAGCCAAGATGTGGATACCCAAGCCACCTTTGCTATTTTCAAAGCGCTCTCAAACCTGCGCGTTTTGGCGGAATATGCCTCTGAAGATGCCACATCAAATTCGTCGCTTGGGCGCCTTGATACCCAATTTCAGGGCGGCCTGAATGAAATCCGCGATTTTGTTTCCACCGCTGACCTGCAACAATTGGAAATCTTCCTTGGCGAAAAGCAATATAAAACCGAGGCCACAACACGCACGGGCAAAAACGAAACAACGTTCGATACTTCGCTGGTAACCGATGATCCAACGGCTGCACTTGCAGGTATTACGGGCACCGAAGTGTTCACGGTTTCGATCACCAAAAGCGGCGCCACCGACAATATTTCAATTGATCTAAGCGGCGTTACAGGCACGCTCAGCCTCAATAACATCAAGGATTATATCAATACCCAGATCGAAGCCCTGACCATCGACGACGGCAACGGCAATCAGGTGCCCAAAAACCTCACGCGCTTTGATGTACAACGGGACGGAACAACCGGTCGCTACGGCTTGCAAATCGAAGGCACGCTTACTGAAGAAGTGACCTTGTCTGCAGCCACTGCAGAGCCAACCCTTTATGTGGCCTCGGCCGTTTCCCAGCTGGATGATAGCTTTGCCGTGACCAGCCGCGTAACCGAATTAAATGGCCTCAGTGGTACAATTGTGGTGGACGATACAACATCCTTCTCGGGCATTGATTATGAAGGCAGCGAGATTAAAGAAAAGGTGGATAAAACCGTCACCGAGACCATTGATCCAGAACTGGCGGCCCTTCGGGATAAATTCCGCCTTGACGCTTTGAAATCGGTTACTGGCAATGATGATGCCACCCTAACCGTGGAAGCAGACAATGCGCTTTCTATCACCAATGTGAACAGTGACTTCCAGGTTAATGCCGATACAACCGCAAGCCGTGTTGTCACCGACAGCGAAGGCGGCATTTATGTGGTGGGCACCACCGCTGGCAGTTTCGGCCACCAGATCAATACGGCGACAGACGAAGATGTCTTTCTCACCAAATTTGATACCGAAGGCAATGTGTTATTTTCCCGGCTTTTGGGGGCAGCAGGCAGCAGCCAAGCATACGGCCTGACGGTAGACAGTGCGGATAATGTTATCATCGTTGGGAAAACCGATAGTGAACTATCAACCAGCGATGTGATCGACACGACAGATGCTTTTGTTACCAAAATTTCAAAGCGCGGCGACGAAGTCTTTCGCTACCAATTGGATAAATTTGGCGAATCGGCGGCTTATAGTGTTGCCGTTGATTCGAACGACGATATTTTCATTGGCGGCTATACAAAATCTGCGATCAGTTCCACATCGGGTTTTGCTGGCGGCAAAGACGCTTTGATCCTCAAACTGGACGGCACCAATGGCTCGCTTTTAGATTCCAATGTATTTGGTACCAGTGCCAACGAAGAAATTAAAGGCATTGCGGTGGATGCGAATGACAATCTTGTTGTTGCGACCGAATCGTCTGGAAGTGCTGTGGTCTACCGCATTGACGGCACCGATTTAACCAATCAAACCGGAAGTGTTGATTTGGGCAATATCGGCACCAGTGGATCGGTTGAAGGGATCGCGATCGATAATACCAATGGGGCGGTTTATATTTCCGGCGTTACCACCAATGCCAGCCTTGATGCATCCGGGACAGCCGCGCTGAACGAGACGGCTTTGGGGGCGCAGGATGGCTTTGTTAGCGGCCTGACCTTATCGGGCACAACGGGCCTAAGTGCTGATTTTACAACATATCTTTCAACCACCGGGACCGACCGCATTCAAGATGTGGTGGTAAACAACGGCACGGTTTATGTGGCCGGCAGCACCTCGGGCACGCTCTCCGGCGAAACGGCGCGCGGCGCGGTTGATGCGTTCGCCGCCCGGATCAACGGCACCACGGGTGCGCTTGAAAATGTCGAACAGTTTGGCGAAGGGCTTGCCAAACAAGCCACCGGTGGGCTGGCCTTTACCACCCAAGGCAACAGCGTTTTGGAGACGCTTGGTTTGCCAACAGGCACCATCGCCATTGACGAAACCTTGGATATTCAAACCCAGACCAGCGCCAAAGTGGGGGATTTCTTCTATCTTACCGTGGACGGTGGAACCAAGCGCAAAATCACACTGCAAGACGGTGATACCTTTGATGATATTAAGCGTAAAGTTCGGATTGCTGGCTTTGGCAAGCTGCAAGCAGACGTGGCCTCTACCGCTGAAGGATCGAAGTTAACCCTGAATGCGCTCGACAAAGGCTCAACGATTGATTTATTGCCCGGTACAGGCGGGCGCGACCTCTTGGAACGCATTGGCCTGACCGCCGGAAAATTATTGCCCAAAGATGATGTGCTTGGATTAAATATTGATCCAGACCTTGACCCAAGCCTGCCTGAAAACCTTGGCGGCGCTTTTGGGCTTGGCATCGACGGCGCGTTAAATATTAAAGACAAAGCCACTGCAAAATATGTTTTGGGTTTGCTCGACGGTGCTATTTCCAGAATTCAACGGGCGTTTCGGTCCTTGACATATGATCCTCTGAAAGAATCGCTGAAAAATGGAACGTCCCCCCAAGGAACTGTTCCTCCGGCGCTGCAAAAACAGTTGGCAAATTTCCAAACCGGCCTCGCGCGCCTACAATCCGGGTCGGGATCCCCGACTGTAAGTTTGTTTGTCTAAAGAGGGGGGCGCCCTAAGGCCACTTAGTGTCTCATAGTGTCACAAATACACCCTGTTTTGTCACATTATGTCACAGGTTTTGTCACACTATGTGTCACACGTTATGTTACAGTTTTTTCGTCGCTGGAAAACTAGGGTTATCCCACTGGTAAAGACTAGGAAGACCCGGGGAAAAGATTAGGAATATCTGGCAAAAGTCATGACTGATGCTCTTCGATTTTAGGCATTGATCGGGGAACAAGGCTTTAGAGAGCGGACATTAAAAAACCCGCCAAAAGCGGGTTTTTTAGCCTCTTGAGCAGCAGTCAGAAACAGATGCACGATTGGGGGTCGAGTAAATTTATTACCTATCCCTGTACCCCTGCTCAAGAGGTGCTTATGTATAATACAATGACCGTGCCAAGATGATTATATTATATTTTATTCATATAGAACAACAAGATAGACCATATCTTGCATTTTAAAGTGAAAAATAAGATCGATATTATTGCATATTGCAACAATAAAATGTCTTTTTTTGCAATATATGTTGCATAATAAGATAATGTGGTGGCATAGGCTATATGCCTTTTCTGAATGACCTGGCCCGAAACTCTCTCCTTGGCCTTGCTGCGCCCCTAGCGTATGCTAAACTACTGAGATCACAGGCTTAAAAGGACTATATTGGATGAAGCGCACCCTAAAGACTGGCTCTGTCAGCGAAAAAATTCACACTGCCGCTCGCAAAACCGCCAAAATCAGCGGCTTTGTCATGCTTGCAGTGGCCAGTGCGCAAGTCAGTGCGCAAGTCAGTGCGGCTGCCAACCAAAGCGGTACTAATGCCGTAGCTATAGACCCCAACCCCTTATTTTCTGCGGAATTTTCTGCGGAATTTTCCGCGGCCAGCGAACCCACCGAACTGCCCGAGGAGGGCAAACATAAAATCACGTTCGACCCATTTCATCTCTCCCTCATGAAACGCGGGAAATTACAGGGCTCGGTTGATCTTCAAATAGTCCTGCAAGTCCATGATAACAAAGAATTTGATGACATGAATGCCCTGAAACCCATATTGCGCGCCGATATCGTCTCTGCGCTCTCTACGCTTGCGCGCCAACGCTGGACCGTTACACAGCCGATTGATCCTGATATTGTTAGCGCCTATTTGACACCCTTCATCAGCCACCGGGTCGGCGCAAAAAAATTGGATGTTTTTGTCTTACAGGCGCTTATCACCCCGAAATAAGCCATTTCTGACTGTTGCTGTTTGGTAACAGGCCCGTGAGGTTCGCGTTATTTTTCTGCCAATTTTCTTGACGCACTCCCCGTTTTCCATACCAATAGCGCGTTAGGGGGCCTTGGCTTAACCGCCTTATTTGTAATTTGTATTTGGAAGGCCGTAAATCGTCAGGTCATCGTCAATATCTCAAGCAGAATTGACGCATGACCATATGACACGGTGGCACCGGGAGAGAAACAAAGTGAAAACAGCATCTTTTTATAAAACCGCAAGCATGGTCGCGCTATGCGCCGTGATGGGGCAAGCTTGGGCGGGAACGGTCTCCGCTCAGGATACACAAGCAGACGACAGCGATAATGATAACGTGATGTTCGAAGAAATCTTGGTAACCGCTACCAAGAAATCTACAGCTCAGGCCGTGCAAGATGTCCCGATCGCAGTCACCGCCTTTAGCGAGCGTCAGTTGGATGCACTGCATGTGCGCACCATTGGGGACTTGTCCTTTAAAATGCCAAACGTGTCGCTTGATGATATCGGCACAGCGCGCGGAACGGCAAACTTCTCTATCCGCGGCCTTGGCATTAACAGCTCAATCCCGTCTATTGACCCAACCGTTGGCGTCTTTGTTGACGGCATGTATATGGGCCTCACCGCTGGCGTCCTGTTTGATCAGTTTGACCTTGAAAGCGTCGAAGTCCTGCGCGGCCCACAAGGGCTTTTGTTTGGGCGCAACGTGACAGGCGGCGCGGTTTTGCTAAACACAACCAAGCCAAGTTTTGAAGGCAGGGGCAAGGCCAAGCTTTCATATGAAAGCGGTGATAATGTTACGGCTGCCGCAGTTTATTCCGGCCCACTTTCTGAAAATGTCGCGTTTAAACTTGGTGTCTATTATAATAACGATGGCGGCTGGTTCACCAACTTAGCCAACAATAATGACAGTTTTGGCAAGTCGGAAACATTCATTGTGCGCCCCGCCATTACGCTTCGGGCCTCTGAAAGTGCGGAGCTAACACTGCGCTATGAACACGGCAACAGCGACGGGGATGGCCCAGCATCACAAAACCACGGCATTTATGGCCGCGACACATTTGAGTTCGCTGTGGACGAAGAAGGCAACTACAGCCTTACATGGGATCAAGCCATCGCAGAACTGAATGTTGACGTTGGTTTTGGAGACGGTACCGTCACAAATATCACAGCTTGGCGGCAATCAGATTCGACCACTTTGGGTGATATTGATGCGACAGCCAGCTTTTTGTTCCATGCTCCGGCCGCAACAAGTGCGGATCAATTCAGCAACGAACTGCGCTATAGTGGCAGGTTCAATGACAGAATGGACCTAACATTTGGTGTTTATTATTTCACGCAGGATATTGATTATTTCGAGCGTCGGCAAATTATCGGCGGCATTATTGATATCTCTGGTGGCGGCATTCAAAATCAGTCAACCAAAGCAGCCTTTGCGTCGCTTGATTTTGATCTAACAGATACCTTCAAGCTGACAACAGGCCTCAGATACACCAACGAGCAAAAACAGGTTGAAATTGCCACGATCCGTCCTGGCGGATGTAACAATACAACATTTGCCTGTACGGCCAATTTCTTTGACAAAGCCGACTGGAACAACCTAACGCCAAAATTGGGTTTCCAATGGCAAGAAGGCGAAAACACACAGTTCTATGGCTTCTGGACCAAAGGCTTCCGGTCTGGTGGTTATAACCTGCGCAATACATCGCCTGCGGCCTCACCTGGCCCGTTTGACGAAGAAAGCACATCTGTTTTTGAACTGGGTATGAAGCGTGACAATGACGCAAAAACCCTGCGCACCAACATCGCTGTCTTTTTGAATAATATTTCGGATATGCAGCGCGAAGTGAATATCGCCGACCCTGTTGCTGGCGTGGTGCAAATCATCGACAACACGGCTGATGCCCGCATTTGGGGCTTTGAGGCTGAAGTTCAGGCACAGCTTGGCAATGCTTTAACCCTTACCGGTAACATTGGTGTCTTGAACTCGCAGTATAAAAATGTACGGTTCGATATCAGCAGTGACGGCGATGTTGACGCCGAAGATCGTGCGCTCAAGCTGCCTCGCTTGGCACCTCTTACTTGGGGCGTAGGCCTACTGTATGATACCGATCTTTCAGATTGGGGTTCATTGTTTGCAAATGTAAACTTGAACTATCGTGACCGGTCTTTTTATACCGACAATAACTTTGGCTTCTTGAATGCAGCAACAATGCTGGATGCCAATATCACTGTCGAGTTTATGGATGGTGCGATGGCCTTCTCGGTTTACGGCAAGAACCTACTGAATGAAGTAACCTACGGCGGCGACACTCAACTGCCCTTCTTCCCTGGCGCAACATTCTCGCCACTGAACAAGGGCCGTATTTACGGCGTTGAAATGCAGGTTAATTTCTAAGCTTCAGGCTTGATTTCAAAACAGTGAAAAAGGGATGCCGGCACCGCCTGCGTCCCTTTTCTTTTAACTTTAACGCGGCTCTTTTAATTTTTAAAAGGGCTGCTTTTTTGATTCGGCGCCGCAGACCGGCGCACAAAACTCGTAAGCCGATAGCGTTTGCAAGCCGTCTTAGTCCAACACCAAAGCCAAATGCCAAAAAAGTGTGCTTTTCCTGCCATTGCCCAGATTCTAGCGACTTATTACTCTGACGTTACGGAATCAGGCACTTTCTTGCTGATCGCCCGTGCTATCGGGCAACAAAGCAAGCTTTTCTTCCCAAGATAAGTAGATGTTGCACAAGAAAAACTTGACCTTATCGCAGTCACATTAGATCATTTTAATGAGATGCCTTAAATTTCGCACAAGAGCCGTCCGTTTGTTGCCAGAGCAAACTGACATTCAAAAGCTTTCTGCGGGACGGGCAAGGGAAAACTAATGGGGAGGAAAACCATGACCTATCAATCAAGGCGCGGCGTACGCGCACAGCTTCTTGCGTCTGTTGCAATTAGCGGACTGGCGTTTGGCTCAGCAGGTGCATTTGCACAAGATCAAGACAGTGACGAAGACGAATTTTCGTTTGAAGAAATTATGGTGACGGCTCAAAAGCGGCCACAAACACTGCAAGCAACACCTATCGCGGTTTCCGTGACAGATGCATCAACCATCGAGCGCGCACGCGTTTTGGATATCAATGATCTGCAATCAGTTGTGCCTTCGCTTCGGGTTTGGACACTGCAAACATCCTCAAATACAAACTTCGCGATCCGCGGATTTGGTAACGGCGCCAACAACGCAGGCATCGAGCCTTCTGTTGGTGTGTTCATTGACGGTGTTTACCGCTCACGCTCTGCTGCTCAGATTAGTGACTTACCACGCCTTGAGCGCATCGAAGTGCTGCGCGGCCCACAAAGTACCCTATTTGGTAAAAACGCCTCTGCTGGTGTGATCAGCATCGTTTCTGCGGCCCCTTCCTATGAAACTGAAGGATCTATCACCGCAAGCTACGGCAACTATGACGCCCGCACTTTGAAAGCCTATTTCACGACAGGCCTTTCAGATACGTTCGCGGTTAGTTTTTCTGGTGGCGTGAATAAGCGTGACGGTTATATTGATACGCTAGAATCTAATGTGCCTGCCCTGAATGACCGTAACCGCTGGAACATTCGCGGCCAAGCCCTTTGGGAGCCTACCGAAGATGTCCGTTTCCGCTTGATCGCTGATTATAATGAAATTGACGAACTATGCTGCGGCGTAACAAACATTATCAACGGTCCAACGGCTGGTGCCATTCAATTCCTTGGCGGTGCTGTACTGGATGATTCTGATCCGTTCGCCTTTGTTTCCCCGATCACTGAAATTCCAATCAATACCGTTGAAGACGGCGGCATTTCCTTGCAGGCTGATATTGATTTTGAAGGTTTCTCACTGACATCCATTTCTGCCTATCGCAGCAATGATAGCTTTAACGATACCGAGGCGGATTACACAGGCCTTAGTATTCTTGATGCCGCGAAGAACCGTGCAAATATCAACACCTACACGCAAGAAATTCGCCTGACTTCAACCGGTGAAAATACAATCGACTGGATGGTCGGTGGTTATTATTTCAAAGAGGATATCCTTCAGGTTTCTGGCCTTGAATACGGCGCTGACCTTCGGGCCTATTTTGATACACTGCTAGCCTTTGGCGGTTCCCCTGGAATTTTGGGCACACTTGAAGCCTTGTCGGGCAATGCTCCTGGGTCATTTTTTAGCGGTGATACAGAAACCGTTGAATCCTTCACCCAAGACAATGAAGCATACTCTTTGTTCGCAACGGTTGACGTTCATGTTACCGACCGCCTGACACTGACCGGCGGCTTGAACTATACCAATGATAAAAAGACAGTAACGGGTAGCACGGTAAACGGTGACATTTTGTCCTCTATTGATCTCTTCACTGTAAACAATGGCCTTATTCCAGCTGCCTTCTTTGGGGCTGGCTTCCAAGGTGCAACAGGTCTCGCGCCAACACCTGCAAATATTGCCTTTATCGAGGGGGTTGCACCGGGGACAAGCGCTGCCATTCAAGCCGGCGTTACCTCTTCAATCCAAAGTTTGCAGGCCCTGCAGTTCCAGCCACAGTTCTTGGCTTTCCCCAACTCTGTTGAAGGCGGGAAAACAGCTGATAACAAGCTAACTTGGACAGCCCGCATTGCTTATGAAATGAACGATAATATCAATGTTTATTTCAGCGCAGCCACTGGGTATAAAGCCACATCTTGGAACCTGTCACGCGATTCACGGCCTTTCGCCGCTGATATCGGCGCTCTCAGGTCAGCGGGTCTAACCCAGAACAATCAATCTACGGGTACACGCTTTGCTAACCCTGAGCTGGCAACGGTTTATGAATTTGGGATGAAAGCCCGCTTCTCGCAGGGTGCCATCAATGTGGCACTGTTTGACCAAACGATTAAAGACTTCCAGTCAAACATCTTCCTTGGCACAGGCTTTGTGCTAGGTAATGCTGGTAAACAGTCTACCAAGGGTGTGGAAATTGATGCCACTTGGGTACCGTCTGAAAGCTTTGAATTCCGTTTCGCGGGCACCTTCATGGACCCAATTTACGATTCCTTTGTTGATGCGCCAGGCGGCGACCTGACAGGGGCAAAGCCTTCTGGAATTCCAAGCACCAGCCTGTCGCTTGCTGCAACCTACTTCTTTGAACTTGGTGACGGCATCCAATCCTACATCCGCAGTGATTGGGCGTATGAAAGCGAAGTACAAGTTGTGGATAATATCCCAGGCGTGAACCGTAAGGTAAGCACCTTTAACGCCAGCATGGGCTTTGATTTCACAAACGGTGTAAGCTTCAGTGTTTGGGGCCGTAACATTTTCAACGATCAATATTTCCTCAGCGCGTTCCCGGGTGTGATCCAGTCTGGAACATTCAACGGCTATGTTAATCCGCCTCGCATGTGGGGTGCTTCACTTGGCTATAAATTCTAAGCTGAGACATCACAGATAAAATTTGAAAAAGGGTGGCTTTGGTCGCCCTTTTTTCTTGCCTGATTTTATGGGCAAAACGGGCAACAGTTTACCTGCCCTCTGTCGCTTGTGCTGAAAGGTTCAACAGTCTTTGCGAATGTTTAGACACTTCGCCGGAAGATGTTCGATTCTGTTTCAGTTTTCCTGTGGACTGCGCTATAGGCGGTTAGGGGAATTTCCAATGAGTGTGTTGACATAAAAAAGGGCTGGCAATGGCAAAGCATAAGGTTGATAGCGACCTCAAAAAATTAATGGGGTTTATGGCGGGGGCGCGTAAGCAAAATCAATCGCTTGCCAACATGGGCCTTTCGGTTGTGTTTTTAATCGCTGTCCTTATTTATGCGACACTGAAACTTGGCGATGGCGGCACAGGTGTATTTGTTATAGCGGCGGCCGTGATCGGCGCTTATATGGCAATGAATATCGGTGCCAACGATGTCGCCAACAATATTGGCCCAGCCGTGGGTTCTCGCGCGCTCACCATGACAGGCGCCTTAATCATTGCCGCTATATTTGAGGCCGCAGGCGCCCTTATTGCAGGCGGAGATGTGGTTTCCACTATACGCAAGGGCATCATTGATCCATCTGGCATGGCTGACCAGATGGTCTTTATCTGGGCGATGATGTCAGCGCTTTTGGCTGCAGCTATATGGCTCAACCTCGCTACATGGGTCGGCGCACCCGTATCAACCACTCATTCTATTGTTGGCGGTGTTGTGGGGGCTGGTATCGCTGCGATGGGGGCGTCCAGCGTTGCATGGGGCAAGCTTGGCATGATCGCAGCCAGTTGGGTAATCTCGCCTGTTCTGGGCGGTGTCATTGCGGCAGCGTTTTTATTCTTTATCAAACGTACCATTTTAAACAAAGACGACATGCTAGAGGCCGCGCGCACATGGGTGCCCGTGCTTGTTGGTATTATGGCCGGTGCTTTTTCTATGTATCTGGTGATGAAGGGTTTAAAGAAAATCTGGAAACCTGATGCTGCGATGCTGTGGTTAATTGCTTTTGGCGGCTTTGCCATCACATGGGCAATCACCCGCCCTCTGGTTTTCAAAGCCTCTAAAGGTCTTGAAAATCGCCGCAAAAGCATTGCGCAATTGTTCACCATTCCCTTAATTGGGTCGGCAGCTCTTTTGTCGTTTGCGCATGGGGCCAATGATGTGGCCAACGCAGTGGGTCCTTTGGCAGCGATTGTCAGTGTGGCCGGGGATGCGAGCATTGGCGGCGGTAAAGTTGGCATACCCCATTGGGTGATGGTGATCGGTGCGATTGGAATTTCCATTGGTTTGCTTTTATACGGCCCCAAATTGATCCGGACAGTCGGTGAGAAAATTACCCGGCTTAATCAAATCCGTGCCTTTTGTGTGGCGCTGGCTGCTGCAATTACAGTGATCACGGCCAGTTGGCTTGGCCTGCCTGTTTCCTCTACCCATATTGCGGTCGGCGGCGTGTTTGGTGTTGGCTTCCTGCGGGAATATATCGTGAACCAAGACGTTAAAAAACGCCACGTCGAAGCAAAAACACCGAAAGACCAAAAGAAGGTGGAAAAGCGCAAACTTGTCCGCCGCAAGGAAATGATGAGCATTGCTCTGGCGTGGGTCATCACTGTGCCAGTGGCTGGTTTAATGTCTGCGGGTTTATTTTTCCTGCTGAACGCTTTGTTCCACAAATAAGCCTGTTGGCCATCAGGTGCCGTTTAAGGGGTGGCTTTGGCTGCCCCTTTTTTTGCCTAAGGTTAAAGCGTGCTACCGCGTTAGTGGGCCTGTTCCCAATTGGTGCCGGTGCCGGTATCCACCACAAGCTTAACATCCAATTCCAAGGCAGGAGCGCACGCCCCTTCCATAATATCGCGGATCACGGGGATAGCTGTTTGCTCGCGGCCTTTTGGCATTTCAAACACCAATTCATCATGTACTTGCAGCAGCATACGCACGTCCTCAAGCCCGGCACCTATAAGGGCCTTGGGCATACGGATCATCGCCCGGCGAATAATATCGGCTGCTGTGCCTTGGATCGGCGCATTAATTGCGGCCCGTTCTCCAAATCCGCGCTTCATCGGATTTTTGTCTGAAAGCGCCGTTACATGGCATTTACGCCCAAACAGCGTTTTGACATAGCCGTGTTCTTTACCATAGGCGATTGTTTTGTCCATATATGCACGAATACCCGGAAACTTCTTAAAATAAGCATCGATATAGCCTGCGGCCTCTTTCCGGCCAATATCCAACTGGCGGGCAAGGCCAAACGCCGAGATGCCGTAAATAATGCCAAAGTTAATGGCTTTGGCTTGGCGGCGTACCATTGGGTCCATCCCTTCAAGAGGAATACCAAACACCTCAGAGGCGGTCATGGCATGAATATCAACACCGTTTGCAAAGGCCTCTTTCAGAGAAGCAATATCTGCGATATGCGCCAAAATCCTAAGCTCGATTTGGCTATAATCAGCCGCGACCAAAATATTGCCCTCCTCTGGCACAAAGGCCCGCCGGATTTTACGGCCCTCGGCGGTGCGGATCGGTATATTTTGCAAATTTGGGTCATTAGACGACAAACGCCCCGTGGTCGTTGCCGCCATATGGTAGCTTGTATGTACACGCCCTGTGGCGGGGTTCACCTGCTTGACAAGTGCATCCGTATAGGTGCTTTTTAGCTTGGAAAATTGCCGAAATTCCATGACTTTCTTCGGGATTTCATGGCCCTCAGCCGCCAACTTCTCCAAGACATCCACATTGGTTTGCCACGCCCCGGTTTTGGATGATTTTTTACCTCCGAGCAGGCCTTGCTCGTCGAACAAAATTTCCCCAAGCTGCTTGGGGGATGCCACATTGAAAGGCCGGCCTGCCAGCTCTTGAATTTCCGTCTCAAGCCGTTCAATGCCGATTGCAAATTCATTGGAAAGCTTTTGCAGTACAGGCACATCAACCCGGATGCCCTCGCGTTCCATCTGTGACAACACAGCTGCAAGGGGGCGCTCTAATGTTTCATAAACTGTTGCCACCCTCTCGGCGGCAATGCGTGGCTTTAAAATTTTGTAAAGCCGCATGGTCAGGTCTGCATCTTCGCTGGCATACTCTGTAGCTTCATCCAGCGGCACCTGATCAAATGTGATTTGGTTTTTGCCCGTACCGGCCACCTGCTTAAAAGGGATCGGTGTTATATCCAGATGAATGCGTGCCAGTTCGTCCATACCGTGACTATGAAGCCCGGCATCCAAAGCGTAAGAAAGCAGCATAGTATCGTCGATAGGGTGAAGCATAATGCCAACCCGTGCGAGGATCGACATATCATACTTGAGGTTTTGGCCGATCTTCAAAACAGCAGGGTCTTCAAACAGCGGTTTCAAAGCCTTGATAACTTCGGCGGCCTTCAATTGGTGAGGCTTTTCTGAAAGCAAATCCCCAAGCAGGTCGGGACTCGCCGCGCCGTGGCCCACAGGGATATAACAGGCCTTACCTGGCGTAATGCAAAGCGAAATGCCAACCAAATCTGCGGCCGTGGCGTCCAGCCCTGTTGTCTCGGTATCAATAGCCACTTCGCCAGCTGTATAAGCGTCCTTAATCCAGCGGTTAAGCGTATCCATATCGGTAACGCAGCTATAGTCTTTCTTGATGTCAGCTTTTGTCTCCTCAGCAGCACCGGCTGAGGTTAGGCCGCCCCATTTTTGCTGAGCCTTCTTTTTCAAAGAGCTAAAATTTTGCTCTTCCATAAACGCCATTAAGGTATCGGCGTCTGGATCGCTCAGGGCGAAACTATCAATATCTCGTGTCACTGGCACATTGCGTTCCAGCGTCACCAGTTCGCGGCTCATTCGGGCCTGATCGGCAAATTCAACCAAATTTTCACGGCGTTTATTTTGCTTAATTTCTTGCGCCCGGTCGAGCAGCGTATCCAGATCGCCATATTCATTGATCAAAAGCGCAGCGGTTTTAAGGCCAATGCCGGGTACGCCCGGTACATTATCCGCCGCATCCCCAGCCAAAGCCTGAACGTCAACCACGCGCTCTGGCCCGACACCAAATTTTTCAATCACCTCACTTGCAGGCGTGCGCTTGTTTTTCATCGCGTCAAATTGGTCGGTTGCTTCATCCAAAAGCTGCATCAGGTCTTTGTCGGAACTAACAATTGTTACCTGCCAGCCTTTTTCGCGCGCGAGCCGTGTATATGTGGCGATCAGGTCATCGGCCTCGTAACCATCCATTTCAATAGACGGCAGGCCAAAAGCCTTCGTGGCTTCCCGAATGATGGGGAACTGCGGCACGAGATCTTCTGGGGCTGGCGGACGGTGCGCTTTATAGTCGGCATAAATATCATTCCGGAAAGTTTTTCGTTTGGTATCAAAAATCATCGCCAAATGGGTTGGCTGTTCTCCGTCCGAAAGGTCTTGCAGCAGCTTCATGATCATATTGGTGAAACCAAAAACCGCACCGATAGGTGTTCCATCACCACGGGTCATGGGCCGGCCACCATACGCCATTGCATGGTAGGCCCGGAAAATATAGCCCGAGCCGTCGATCAGATATAAATGCTTGCCGCCGTCAGCCATTTGCTGCTCCCAGAAAAAGTGCCAAAATTATTTGTGTAAACATCCCATAGGCACATAAGGCACTGTGGCAGCTTATCGAGATGGATCAGAGGGCCCACCTTGCAAAATGAAGCGACGATCACAATATGGACAGTCTATCTGGCCGCTTTCATCCATTGTCAGATAAACGCGTGGATGGCCCAGCGCGCCGCCGTCACCGTCACAGGTAACTTTTTTAGTTTTAACAATTTTAGTTTCTGGTGCGTCTAACGTCATGGGTTTATTCTCTTTTAAGAATTGATCCGAGATCATTTGGGAAATACTTTATAATACTATAGGCAGCGCGCCTACAAGGGAACTAGGATTGTTCGTGCTATAAAGTGTAAAACGCTTTAAAAATCAAACTGTGACACCAAATCAGCGCCAAGATAAAGGAATATTTGTGACTAGTAACGCGATTGAAATCAAAGGCCTGAAAAAAACCTATACCGGCAGAGGCGGCGCCCCTGACAAGGTGGCCTTAAAAGGCATTGATCTGGAAATACCGCGCGGCTCGATGTTTGGTTTGCTTGGACCAAACGGTGCTGGAAAATCCACCACGATCAATATCCTTGCGGGCTTGGTTAATAAAACCGCTGGCAGTGCGAAAATTTGGGGCTTTGATATTGACAGCAACCCCAGAAATGCCCGCGCAAACATTGGCATTGTGCCGCAGGAACTTATGTTTGATGCCTTTTTCACTCCGCGTGAAATGCTTGAAATGCAAGCCGGCATGTATGGTGTCCCAAAATCCGCACGGCGCACGGACGAACTGTTGAAGGCGGTTCATTTATATGACCAAGCGGACGCTTATTCCAGAACGCTTTCAGGTGGCATGAAGCGGCGCTTGCTGGTCGCAAAAGCCCTTGTCCATAACCCTCCGGTTTTGGTGTTGGACGAACCAACAGCAGGCGTTGACATCGAACTAAGGCAGCAGCTGTGGGATTATGTGCGCGACCTAAACGCACGCGGCACAACAATTGTTCTGACCACCCACTATCTGGAAGAAGCAGAAGAGCTGTGCGATACCATCGCCATCATTAACCACGGTGATGTGGTGTGCAGCGAACCAACCGAACAGCTTTTAAAGCGCATTGACGAAAAAGAAATCATCATCCAAGTCAGCGAAACGCTTGAAACCGTGCCAAATGAACTGGCTGGCTTTAAAAGCGCCCTGAAAGCTGGCAATCATTTGTCCGTGCAAATCAACCAAACCGATGCCAATGTTGGGATGGTCTTGGCCGCAGTGCAAAAGGCTGGCCTGACAATCAAAGATATTTCCACCAATGAAACCGATCTTGAAGATATTTTCCTTCAGCTAACAAGTGAGCCCACCCGCACCGAGGATACTGCTGCATGAAACGCATCTATGATGTTGTGATTGTTGGATCTGGGGCGGCAGGGCTAACGGCGGCTTTGAAGTTGGCCCCCCATATGCGCGTTGCCGTCTTGTCAAAGGGCGAAATGGCGGCGGGGTCTACGCGCCAAGCCCAAGGCGGAATTGCTGCGGTTATGGAAGCCACCGACAGCATCCAATCCCATATTGATGATACACTTATTGCCGGTGACGGCTTGTGCAATGAAGACGCGGTACGCTTTATGGTCGAACGAGGTCGCACGGCCATTGAAGGCCTGATCAATTTAGGGGTGGCATTTGATCGCGGGGATAAACACCAAGAAGATGGATATGGCTACCATCTGACACGCGAAGGCGGCCACAGCCACCGCCGCATTCTGCACGCCGCTGATGCAACAGGAAAAGCCGTACAGAAAACCATGAACGAGCGTGTGCTCGCGGAACCTAATATCGACGTGTATGAACATCATGTGGCGATCGATGTGATCACCAACCGGCACTTGGAAAGCCAAGCAGGCTACGAGGACCAAGCGCACGGCGTGTATGTGCTTAACCTTAAAAAGAACCGTGTTGAGACATTCTCTGCCCGGGCCACTATCATCGCCACGGGCGGCGCATCTAGGGTGTACCAATATAGCAGCAATCCTGATGCCTCAACGGGGGACGGTATTGCAATGGCGTGGCGCGCGGGGTGTGATGTTACCAACATGGAATTTAACCAGTTCCACCCAACATGCCTGTTTCATGCAGATGCAAAAACCTTTCTGATCACCGAAGCCATGCGCGGGGAAGGTGCGGTGCTGCGCGGCAAAGACGGTAAACGCTTCATGCCAGCGTATGATAAACGCGCCGAATTAGCGCCGCGTGATATTGTTGCACGCGCAATCGACAGCGAAATGAAGCGCACAGGCGCTGAAAATGTGTGGTTAGATATCACCCACAAAGACGCGGATTTTGTTATCTCGCATTTTCCCAACATTTACCGTCACTGTCTTAAATTGGGTATTGATATTACCGCCTCTATGATCCCCGTGGTGCCGGCGGCGCATTATACCTGCGGCGGTGTTCATGTGGACAAAGCTGCCCGCACGGGCCTGTCCCGACTTTATGCAATCGGCGAATGTGCCCATACTGGTTTGCACGGTGCAAACCGCATGGCCTCGAACAGCCTTTTGGAATGTCTTGTGATGGGTAATGCTGCGGCTGAAGACATATTGACCCGCCGCGACGAAGCCACAGCCCCTGCGTTTGCGCGCGCGTGGGATGAAAGCAAGGTGATCGATTCGGACGAAGCCGTTGTGGTGGCGCATAACTGGCGCGAACTCAGGCGCTTTATGTGGGATTATGTGGGCATTGTGCGCACGGACAAACGGCTCGCACGGGCCAAACGCCGGGTGGATTTATTATCGGCTGAAATCCACGAATATTACGGTAACTTCCGTGTGACCGCTGACTTGCTAGAACTTAGAAACCTTGTGGTGGTTGCTGATCTGATTGTGCGCTCGGCGCAGAAACGCAAAGAAAGCCGGGGCCTGCATTTTACCAATGATTATCCTGATCTGTTAGAGGAAGCGCGCGAGACCACCCTTGTACCATTCGGGCAAGCTGTAGCCGACAGGGTTGCCTAAGCCCTTGCGCAGGCACGCAAAACGCAAGCAAAAACAAAGCGGCCTCTGGAAACCAAAGGCCGCATATTGCATGCTTACAGCAGTGTAAGTTGAAAAAGTTAGGTACTCAGAACATAACCTTGGATAGATTTAATTAATCTTGGATAAATTTAATTAATCTTGGATAAATTTAATTCAGGCG
>WFTS01000160.1 GCA_015485385.1 Kordiimonadales bacterium
GCAGGGGCTTGCGCGGTCTGATTTGGCGTTTGCGGTGATAGAACAGTGTGTGCCATAGGGGTCTCTGTCTTAAAATATACTCTGCGTATTTTTGTTGTATCTCTAGGTATCTCTGCGTTTGCTCTCGATTGCTCTCGTTTGCATTCGTGGGGAGGCTACTATATTTCCTTGTCGTCTGACTGGCTTTAGGCGCTCTATCTAGCCGGTGATTGACAGCGCTGTCAATCACCGGCTATTCTAAGGGAATATTTTCCTTAGTTGAGGGACTATAGTATGGCTTGATACGCGCCTCTTATTATCTGCCTTCTTTGGGGCGGGGGGTTCGCGGCTATTATGGGCGCGGCGATAGGCAGCGTTATGGCGGTAAAGGAATAAAATGGCAGTTTCGGTTACTATTGTTGATGTTGCAAAAGCAGCATCGGTTTCTATCAAAACCGTGTCACGCGTGGTCAATAAAGAGGCCAATGTGCGCCCGGCGACACGCGAAAAAGTGCTGGCTGTAATTGAAAGGTTACATTATCGGCCCAACTTGTCGGCGCGCGGTTTGGCGGGTAAGCGGTCCTATATGATCGGGCTTTTATATGATAGCCCCAGCCCTAGTTATTTGGCGAACCTTCAGGCGGGTGTCCTAGAGGCTTGCCAAGATGTAAACTATGGCCTTGCGCTGCGCCCTGTTGCCTACGGCGATGCGGAACTGTGTACAAAAGTAATTGATTGGCTGCGCCACACAATGGTGGACGGTGTTCTTTTGACCCCACCGCTTTGTGATAGCGTGGCCTTAATTGATGCCATCAAGGATGCGGGTGTTCCGTGTGTGGTTGTCTCGTCAACGGGGCCTGGCAGTGTGCCTGCCGTGATGATTGACGAAAAAGAAGCCGCCCGTCAAATGACACAGCATCTGATCCAATCTGGTCACCGGTCTATTGCCTTTATCAAAGGTCACCCGGACCATTATGCCAGCAAACAGCGTTTTGATGGGTTTGTTCAGGCGATGCAAGAGGCCGCACTTACGGTGGATACGGATTTGGTCAAGCAAGGGTATTTTGATTTCAGTTCGGGCAAAAAAATAGGGGAAGACATGCTCAATACCCACAGTCACCCCACGGCGATTTTTGCCAGCAATGATGACATGGCTGCGGGTGTTATTCATGCGGCCCACCGGCTCAAGCTATCGGTGCCGGGTGAAATAGCAGTTGCCGGGTTTGATGATACCCCTTTATCGCGCCAAATATGGCCTAGCCTAACAACTGTTCGCCAACCGATACGCCGTATCGGCCAATCTGCATGTGATATGCTGCTGGCGTCCATCGCAGACGGTGGCTGCCAAAACGCAGATACAAGCACAATAGAACAGTTAGATTTTGAATTGAAAATCAGAGGGTCTAGCGCCCCGGAATAAGAGGGTCTAGCGGCCTCAGGTGGCCCCCAATTGCCCTCAGAGACTGCCCCAGACTGCCTCAGACTGCCCCAAAGTACCTCAGAATATATCGGGTGGTTAGTACCGACAGTGACTTGCAAGACTATTTTTTCACTCAAGGAGCGATCATGACCTCGCAATCCAGCAAGAAGACCAGTAACCGACCTATCGCGGCCCGTCATATCGGGGAAAATAGGCGTACGCATCTCGCGGCGGCTTATGATCTTGCAGCACAGCTTACAGATGGCCGTCAAAATCTTGATAGGCTTGCCAAAAATATTCAGGCACGGGGCAAACCTTGTTTAAACGCTCGTCTTGAGGCCATGGCGGCTCAGTGGACGGACGTCAGCGCGGATAAAAACACTGCGCGCCTTCAAACTATAGTAGACAGGCTTGCCGTTGGCCCGGACGGTACGCTTTTACCCTTCAATAAATTTCAGGAAAAAGTCGAGGATGATTGGGCAGGCATTGTTTTTACCGCGCACCCCACCTTTTCGTTATCGGCTGATGCATGGGGCTATGCCGATAAGTATCTGGCGGCGATTGCATCAGGCACAAGTCCAGAGGCTGCCACCCAAGAGGAGGCGCTAGGATATGTCCAGCCCAACACCCCCCCGAGCCTGTATGAAGAATTAGACTATGCCCGTGCGGCTGTTGCGAATGTAAGACGGTCTGTCCGGCGGTTGTATCTGGTGCTGTTTGACCGCGCACAGGCGCTGTATCCAGAGGCTTACCGCACGCTTAGGCCTCGGCTCACCACAGTGGCCAGTTGGGTTGGGTTTGATCTGGATGGGCGCACCGATATCGATTGGTCTCTTGGACTGATTTTTCGGTATCGGTCTGCGCTTGCCGGGCTTGATGAATGCCTAACCCAGTGTCGAGGCCTCTCTGTCAGCACTGACGAAGCGAAGGCACTGAAGGTCACGATTATGGATGGCTTTACCGAGCTAAAAGACTGTTTCACACTTGGTGAAACAACCCTTCAAGCCCATAAATCAAGCCCAACCGGTCTTGGGGATTTGAACCAGCTTGCCGTCAAGAACCGGTCGGTTAAAGAAGCCGCAAGTAAGCGGATTACTACGGCATTCGAGGCGCTTTTAGCGTTGGATTTACCGCATCAAGACTGGGCTCAGGCGGCGACACTTTCTACGGAATGGCACACAGTGGGTCTTGGCTTGTCGCACATTCATTTCCGCTTAAATGCCGCACAGCTGCATAATGCTTTCAGTCATGAAATCCAGCGCTCTGGTGCGCCAGATCAAAGCGCGCAGCGGCGCTATTATTTGGCTGCGGTCAGCGAAAAATTGGATAGTGTCGAGGCTGCAAATATCCATTATGGCACGCTTTCGGCGGAACAAACCACTGCGCGCCGGGTGTTTATGATGGCCGCTCAGTTTCAAAAGCATTTCGACAGCGCCACGCGTATTCGGATGTTGGTTGCTGAATCAGACACCCCCTTCACGCTGTTGACTGCACTTTATTATGCCAAGCTGTTTGGGGTTGAAGGTCATGTGGAAATCTCGCCACTGTTTGAAACCGCTCTTGGTCTTGAGCGCGGCGACAGGGTAATAGCAGAGCTGTTAGACAACCCTCATTTTCTATCCTATATCACCGCTCAGCGGCGTTTTGCGATCCAGCTTGGCTTTTCAGACAGTGGACGCTATATCGGCCAACCGGCGGCCACGCTGGCAATTGAACGCTTTAAACTCCGTGTTGCGAACTTGTGGAAAAAGCGCGGGCTCGGCGATATTCAACTGCTGTTTTTTGATACGCACGGTGAAAGCGTTGGGCGCGGGGCCTATCCGGAAAGCCTCAAAAAGCGCTTTCTTTATACCCACAGCCCCCGTGTGCGGGAACGGTTAGCGGAACTAGCGCGCCCCGAAAAGCATGAAGTCAGCTTTCAGGGTGGTGAAGGCTTTATGTGGTTTATGAATGAGGCAACCGCGCTGGCAACACTGACAGATTTTCTTGAGGTGCGCTTTGCTGACCATTCATCCAAAGGCGATCGGCTCTACACGGAAAAAGGCTGGTCGCTGGATTTCTTTCTCACTCTCGTTGAGTATCAAGAAAAGCTTACTGACCGTAAAGGCTATATCCGCTTGATCGACGGTATCGGGCGGTCGATGCTTTATCCCACTGGCTCGCGGTCGCTCCGGCGGCAAAGCGGCAGTGCGCTGCATCAACGCCTAGAACGCGTTAGCCAAATCCGTGCTATTCCCCATAATGCAGTGTTGCAGCAGCTTGGTTATCTGGCCAACAGTTGCGGAGGGCTAGGCACAGCCATTCACCGCGCGCCAGAGAAATTCAATACAGTTTATAAAGCCTCTGCCCGGTTGCAAATGGTGGCGGGCATGGCGCTGAATGGGTTTGCGCGCTCTGATATTGGTGTGATCGAAGCCTACGCTAAACTATTAAGCCCTACATATTGGCTGGACCGCAGCGATACAGCAGACGATGCCGATGCGCGCACACACTTGCGGCGCTTGTCTGGACTGATGGAAGGCCTGTTTGAAAGCGATGCCATTGATAGCTGCATTCGTGATCTTCGCCGGGACGCAAGTTTGCTCACTGATTATTTGGCCGAAGAAAGAGACCTAACCGATATGGCCCAAGCAAATGTTGATGATGAACTTTTGGAATTGCATCAAATTCGTATCGGGCTAATTCAATTTATCTATTTAAAATCTATGGAAATTCCGCGATTTTCAACGCGGTTCGATTTCTCGCTTGAGGATTTATTGGTCGAGCTGTTGCACCTTGAAGTGCCAGATAGTTTGGCACAATTGAGGGAGATTTTTCCGAAAGCGCCTGAGCCAAAATTAGACGAGGTCTACGGCGAAGAAAGCACCTTCCAAAGCGGCTCGGCCTTAGGATACGGTGATGTTCACACTCATATTTTTGATCCAATAGAACAGGCATATGGCCTCGTGCTTGCGCTGAGTGGTTTGATAGCGCTCAAAGTAGGTGCATTTGGCTAAGAAACGCGCCCTTGCCTCTTGTTGGCACAGCTTCTATATAAACGGCGCACTGCACGTTAACGTTAAGGATAAACCATGAGCGAATTCCCGCCTTGCCCAAAATGCGAAAGCATCTATGCCTACGAAGATGGCAGCTTGCTGATATGCCCTGAATGCGCCCATGAATGGAGCCCGTCTGTAGATGCCGCCGCAGCCGAGGCTAATGCCGTGCGCGACGCGGTTGGCAACGTGCTAACCGATGGTGACAGCGTAACCGTGATCAAAGACTTGAAGGTCAAAGGCAGTAGCCATGTTGTTAAAGTAGGCACCAAGGTGAAAAATATCCGCCTTGTGGACGGTGACCATGACATCGACTGCAAAGTAGACGGTGTTGGCCAAATGGGCCTGAAATCCATGTTCGTCAAGAAGATATAAAGCCGCTCGCTAAACCCAGCGCCATTACGCCTTATCCAATAATATCCGCCGTTCGGTGGCTTGGCGCCTCAAACGTCACTCCCACTCCACGGCTTGACCCCCTCGGTCGTCACTCTCCGGCTTGGTCCCTCAATCGCCCCTCGCCGGCTTGACTGGCGAGTCTAGCTTGACCGCTGCGCTTGTGCATAAACATGCATACGGCGATCAGGTTGCGTAAGCGCCTGCTACGCAAGCGCCGCACGATGACTGAGAAGAGGGCTCACCACTGACGCATTTTGTGGCCCTTCAGCGCGTAAAACAGAATATAAAGATAACATGGTAGGCCTATCCAGTAGGCGGCTTGCATGTTGCCGCTTGTCTGCGCCAGCTTGCCAAATACCAGCGGCAGGATCGCCCCGCCCGATATACCCATGATCAAAAGCGCCGACCCTTGGGCTGTAAACTTGCCAAGCCCCGAAAGCGCCAGCGGCCACAAAGACGGCCAGACCAGTGCGTGGGCTGCGCCCATCAGGGCCACAAACATCACTGGATTGGGTACTGTTGGCACACCTGCCCAGCCGACAAGCATATGTGAAATCCCGTTTGCGCCCGGATCGCTTAGGGTGATGCCGAGGATGCACAATGCCCCGGCGATGGCAGACCCCGTCAGCGCTTGGCCTTGACTAAACAGTCGGGGGATCGCCGCGATCCCGATCAGATAGCCAATCACCATTGCCGCCATTGTATAGCTGGTTAGAACGGCGAAATGTGGGACGTTTAATTTTGCACCGAAGGAGGCAATGCTGTCAGCGGCGATCACTTCAACACCCACATAGGCAAAAATACCGATGGCACCTAAGATGATTTGCGGAAAGGCCAGGATGCTGGTTCTTTCGCCTGTCGTCTTTTGTGTCTCTGGCGCCGGATCAGGTTCAATATGCGGCAGATGCGCAAATTTCACGAGGCCGATCAAAAAGGCCAGCGCTGCCGCCATATAAAGATACGGCACGACTAATTTTTTCGAGAGTGTAAGGGTGTCTTCTGGGGTCAAGATTTTCAGTGCTGCCGCCGATGTGTCGCCAAGGTCAGTAAGGATTACAGCAGCAAAAATAAACGGTACGATCACGCCCGCACCCTTGTTAATGATGCCCATAATTGAAATGCGCATGGCCGCACTTTCTGCGGGGCCTACCAACACCACATATGGGTTCGATGCGGTTTGCAGGATAGTTAACCCCGTACCAAGCACAAATAGCCCAACAAGGAAAAACAGATAATTCGCCGTTAAAGCCGCCGGGATAAACAGCAGTGTGCCGACCACCATAATGGCCAGCCCAAGCGCCATGCCGTTGCGGTATCCTGTGCGCTCCAGCACAAAGGCCATCGGGAAAGCCATCACCGTATAGGCTATGTAGAATGCAAAGGTAACAAAAAAGGCCTGAAATTCATTCAGGTCACATACGATGGTTAAAAACGGGATCAGCGCACCATTTAGCCATGTGACAAAGCCAAAGATGAAGAATAACAGCCCGATAATTGCCATCGGTAAAACTGTATTGACGGGCCTTTGCCCGGCGTTTGAAGCTGTATCCACCCTGTCCCCCTGATGGTAATATATGAAGCGTTTAATGGAATTAGCCCCCGCAAACCCCATGTATCCATGTTTGCTGCACATTCCTTTGTGTGTCTAGCAAAACAAAATTAGCCCGCGCCCCGGGTGTGATGTAGCCCAGCATTTGGGATAGCCCTAAAAAAGCGGCAGGCACGCCGGATGCCATGTTTGCGGCCTCCTCAAGGGGGAGATCTAGCCAGTCGCTTGTGTTTCTGACCGCCTGTGCCATATTTAAACTGGACCCCGCCAGTGTGCCGTCTTTCAGTGTGCATTTTCCGCCTGAAACCTGCACCAAATTACCGGCCAGTGTGAAGCTGTTCTCTGCGGAGCCTACGCACGGCATGGCATCAGTTACCAGCATCATATGATCGCGACCTTTGGCATTTACGGCAGCTTTTATGCTAGGGGGCGCAACATGATAGCCGTCTGCAATGATGCCTGCGTAACTTGCCTTGTCTGATAAAGCCGCCCCCAC
>WFTS01000161.1 GCA_015485385.1 Kordiimonadales bacterium
ATAAGAGACAGTAGTTAATCCCAATCGTTTTACAGTTAATAGAGCATCTTTTGTAGCCAATTAGAATTGCCACTCAAGTAATCTTTAGTTGTAAAATATATATTTGTTCCTGTTATGTTGCTAAAATGTATCTATTATGACCGCATTATGTTCAATTAATGATTGAATTAAGGCAGGGCTTGCATTTGGTTCGATGTCTAATTATATAGTTAGACTTCGAATTAAAAACAGGAGACCTTGCATGACAACACGGCGGATGATTTTAAAAACGGGTGGGGCGGCAATTGCGATTGCAGTGGCAGGCGGTAGTTTATGGAGCGCAACCCGAACCCCCACCAAGGCGCTTGAACCTTGGGCTAAGGCGAAGCGTGGATACGGTGACCCAAGTCTAAACGCGCTCGCTTATGCAATCCTTGCCCCCAACCCGCACAATCGTCAGCCGTGGCAAGTGAACTTGGTGGGCGAGGGTGTGATTGACCTTCGCTGTGATTTAAGCAGACGCCTAGAGCATACCGATCCTTTTGATAGGCAAATCACCATTGGGCTTGGCTGTTTCCTTGAACTGTTTCGCATGGCGGCAGTTGAAAAGGGGTACAGGGCTGAAATTGATATATTCCCGGACGGCGAACCGTCCCCTCGCCTAGATGATCGCAGGATAGCGCGGATGACACTCAAGAAAACGCGGGTAACACATAAGAACAACCGGCAGCAAAAAGACCCGCTTTTTGACGCGGTGTTTGATAGACGTTCGAACAAAGGGGTTTATAAACCTGAAGCCGTTGACCCCACTGCTTTTTCTGAGTTGCTGCGTCCAAACCGGGTAGGCGGTACGCTTGATCTGGACACGGTCGCAGGCTTGCGTTCGCTAAGTTTTCAAGCTCACGAGCTTGAGATGCGTACCGAGCGCACCCTGCAGGAAAGCGTTGATCTGATGCGCTTTGGCAAAGCTGAAATCGAGGCTAATCCAGACGGCATAGCCTTAGGCGGGGCCACATTTGAATTGATGAATATCACCGGCATGTTGACGCGTGAAACCGTGGGGGACCCGGCGTCTGCTGCTTTTTCGCAAGGGTTAGAGATATTCCGCAAGACGTTATATTCTGCTATGGGGTATGTGTGGGTTACTTCTCCCAGCAACAGCCGCGCTGACCAAATAAGGGCAGGAAGCGATTGGGTGCGTCTTAATTTACTGGCAACCAAATTGGGGCTTGCGGTGCATCCTCTTAGTCAAGCCTTGCAGGAATATGCTGAAATGGATAGGTTTTACACCAGCCTCCATAAGGCCCTGAATATAGAGACCCCGGCACGGATACAAATGTTCGCGCGTATTGGCTATGCCGCAAATCCTGGCCCTAGCCCACGCTGGCCGTTAACATCAAAATTGGTAGCAGTATGACCGAAAATACCGAAGATCAGAGGGACAGTATCTCCACTAGCTTTGGCTTTTTTAATGAAATTGGAATCATCGAACAATTGGCGCGTACACGGCTGGAAAAAGTTTTGCCAGATGGTATGAAAATGCCGCACTTTGGCGTGCTCAATCATCTGGTGCGGTTGGGGAAAAAAGAAAGCCCAGCTCAGCTAGCCAGCGCCTTTCAGGTTACCCGCCCCACCATGACCAACACCATCCAGCGCCTTGAGAAAAAAGACTATATTTCGGTGGAACCAGATCCCCACGATGGCCGTGCAAAACGTGTGCTGATAACACTAGCGGGCAGGGATGCGCACAGCCAAGCAATAGAGGCTGTCGGGCCTTTGTTGAGGAAGATTATGCAGGATTTAGGCTCTGACTTTTTTCATGCGGCCACGCCTCTGCTTACAAAGGCGCGTATCTATCTAGATGAAAACCGCGATTAGGTTCCTTACGGCTTACATCCATTTGCCTTTATGATTTTCGATCCGGTACAGGATTTGGTCGCGCCACGCCTCGGCGTCGGCCAAGGGGATATAGGGCAGTTCTACACCAAAGCCCGCCAGTTTAACCTTCAGCGAGGCAAGGCCGTGTTTTCGTTGGCCCGGCGTTTGAACCAATTCTACTGTTTGCACCTTGTAAAAAGGAAAAACCGTTAGCTTGTGGCCGATAAAACCACTGCGAACTATGCCGTGTGTGCCGTTGCTTGCGTATCCGTAGCGGGCGCGGCGTAGCATCACCAAAGGCGTCAGTAAAAGCGGTATCAGCAGGATGAACACTCCGACAGGGCTGACGGCAAGACTGATCGCCGTTGTTGGGATCGCGGCAATCGGCAGCATTATATAAAGCACAATCTTGCGCGTGAAACGCCAGTTGATCGGGCGTAAATCCGTCACTGACCAATTGAAATCCGGGTATAGCCGCCGTGAGAATTGCTGTGTGAAAGCCCCCGTTACACTGGGCACTAAAAATTTACTGTTGTTCGCCGCGGAAGGCTGCCCGGCGTTGCTTTGAAAGCCCACTTGGCGCATCACGAGATGATAGCGCTTCAATAGCCTTGCTGGCCACGACTGATTGATAACAAGGCTTTGCACTTTGGCTTTGGGCAGGCTGGTTTCTTGGCGTTCGAACAAGCCTTTGCTGCGGTGAAAACGGCCATCTGTAAAGGTGAGATGATAGTTATAATAAGTGACAATCGCGCCCAGCGCCGATAGGCCCAGCAGCAAGGTAACAATGGCTAAAAAGCTACCCACACCGAAAAGAATAGCAAAGGCAGGGCCATCATCAGGGATATGTTTCAACCAGTCTTTCAGACCCGCCAAAAGCACATAATCATCCCACTCTATTTGGGCAAAAGCTGCGGCTGCGAGGCTTGCAAAAACCCAGATATTATTGTTGCTTAATCCGTAGCGCACCAGTTCACCGATCGGCTGGCGAATAATGTCTTCTGCCTCGGTGCTGGTGGCTTGCGGTTCATCATCTGCGTTGCTGGTGGAAGCTAGGCTGGTATTTGCTGCACGTTTTTCAAACACTGAGGTGCGGATTTCTTCGGCCAGCGCGCGCGGGATGCCGCCAAGGCTCACTTCTTCCGATGAGGACCCCGCGCTTTCGATGCCCAGCACCACCAGATTGAAGGGCCGGAAATAGATTGGCTGCTTGAAAGCGACATTTTGGATGCGGTCATAAGACAGGCTTAGCCGTTTGCGCTTGAAAACGCCTTTCTGTATCAAAAACATATCGCCCGACAAACGGTAGCGGAATTTCAAATAGCTTAATATCGCGCCCACCAGCAATAACAAGGCAATGCTTGCACCCGCTAAGCTAATGATAAACCAGCGGTTTTCGCCCGCTGTTAGAAACACAGCCCCCAGCGGCAGCAGGCCTTGGACGCCTTGTTTGATAAATTGCACGATAAATTGCACCGCGAAATGGATCATCGCGGCGGGCGCGAGGCGCTGCCATTTTTCAGCCTCGGTGTGTGGTCTTGCCAAATCAGCCGTTGTCATGGGTAACGCTCGGGGTGTCGGCTGCATCACTCGGTGTATCGTTCGGGGCATCACCCGTCATAGCGCTCGGGGCATCACTGGGGGGGACATCGCTGTTGTGGGCGGGTGGCTCGTCAGGCCTGCCTGCTTTTTCCAGTACAAAAGCGCGTAATTTGCTGGCGCTGGCAAAGGTTAGGGCCGGGATGCGCATATCTGCCGAGCCGCCCCCGGCTGTAAAAAATTTAAGCGTGCTAAGTTTAAAAAGGCGCTCCAACGGTCCGCTTTCCAGTTCCACATGCTGGATACGGTTAAACGGCAAAGACACAGCTTTGCGCCAAATCAGCCCGGATTTATAGTGGATGTCGTGTTCGCGCAGGCTAAAGCCCCGCGATTTCGCCACCATTGGCGCCCACACAAAAACCGATAGCAACAAGACACTGTAAGGGGTCCAAATCCACCATTTCACCAAGACTTCTCGTAATTCCGGGCGGAAAAAATATAGGACCACCGGCACCAATGCCAGCAATATGAAGCTTGCGACCCATTCGGTGATCATAGTGCGCGCATAAGTGGGGGCTAGGCCCTCATAATCCAACCCGCTGGCGCTGGGTATAGAAGGCTCGGCAACCGCTTGATTGCTGAAGTCTGTTTTGCTCATGATTTCCCCCGCATTGGTGCCGTATTGGTTCCGCAGCGTTATCGCTGCTTGTCTCTATAGCCTATAGATGGGTATAAGGCAGCCTGAACGCAAGGTTTTAGTAGTTGAGGGTAAAATGGCACCGCCAATTTTAAGTTTACGCAGCATTGATCTGCATTGGGGCTCTGACCCGGTTCTGGATAAGCTTGAAATGCATGTTGGGGCAACCGACAGGCTTTGCCTTGTGGGCCGAAATGGTGCTGGGAAATCCACTTTGCTGAAGGTGATCGCAGGTATGATCAGCCCCGACGGCGGGGAGCGCTGGGTTCAACCCGGTGCCAGGATCGCGTATTTGCCGCAAGAACCTGATCCTAGCGGCTATGCGACTTTGCGTGATTATATTATAGGCGGGCTTTCTGAAGACCAGCAGTTTGAAACTTACCGTGCGGATGTCTTAATTGACGATCTTAGCGTGAAGGGTGACTTGGACCCAGCGACAGCCTCAGGCGGAGAATTGCGCCGGGCGGCACTAGCTCGCACCCTGATCGGAGAGCCAGAATTATTATTGCTCGATGAACCGACAAACCATATGGATATCGCCACTATTGAATGGCTTGAGGGCTATTTGAAGGCTTGGCGCGGGGCGATGGTGTTGATCAGCCACGACCGGACGTTTCTCAATAATCTGACCAATGCCTGCTTGTGGCTTGACCGTGGGCAGGTGCGGCGCATGGACGATCGGTTTGAGAATTTTGAAATTTGGCAAAATAAAATATTTGAAGAAGAAGCCTTGTCTTTGAAAAAGCTTGATAAATTGATCAAGGAGGAAACACGCTGGTCGGTTGAGGGCATCAGCGCGCGGCGAACCCGGAACATGGGGCGGATGCGCCGCTTGCGGGACTTGCGTAAAGAACGCCGCGAAACGGTGAAAGCCACTGGAAATGTGGTGATAACGATGGCGGGCGGGGATAAATCCGGCGCGCGAGTGATCGAGGCGAAAGCTATTTCAAAGGCTTACGGTGGCCGCACGCTGTTTGAAGGATTTTCCACCCGGATTGTGCGCGGCGACCGGGTTGGCATTATCGGGCCGAATGGTTCGGGAAAATCAACGCTTTTGAAGATTTTGATGGGCGAAATTGCCCCCGATAGCGGCACAATACAACAGGGTACAAACCTGTTGCCACTGACCATTGATCAAAAACGCGCCGACCTCAAGGACGACATGACCATCATGGATGTTCTAACGGGAGGCAAGGGCGAATGGATGCATATTGGTGACGAAACCAAGCATATCATGACCTATTTGAAAGAGTTTTTGTTTGATCCAAGCGTGGCGCGCACGCCGGTTTCCAGCTTGTCTGGCGGAGAGCGTAACCGGCTGTTGATTGCGGCGAATTTTGCCAAGCCGTCGAACCTGTTGGTTTTGGATGAACCGACCAACGATTTGGATATGGATACGCTTGATCTGTTGCAGGAAGTGCTGGCGGATTATAAAGGTACGATATTACTTGTGAGCCACGACCGGGACTTCCTTGACCGTGTAGTGACCAGCTCAATCGTGCTAGAAGGTGACGGCAGCATTACTGAATATGCAGGCGGCTACAGCGATTATATCGTGCAAAAAAAGCTTGCGGCGCGTGCGGTGTCTGAGGCGCAATCTAGCAGTAAAAACAAAGTAGTACGGCTGTCGGGCGGGAAGAAAAAAGCTAAAAAACTTACCTACAAAGACCAGCGTGCCTTGGACAGCTTGCCTGCTGAAGTGGAAAGTCTGTCGGTGCAAATCGCCCAGATGGAAGCCGAGCTATCCGACCCGGCGCTCTATGCCAAAGACCCTGAGGGCTTTCAAAAGCTCAGTGCGACAATCGAAGCCACCCGCGCCGAGCTAGACGCGAAAGAGACCCGTTGGCTTGAGCTGGAAGAATTGGCTGAAAGCCTCAAAAGTTAGCGCACATAGCTGGCGCCGTTGATGTCGAAGGTTGCTCCGGTGGCGTGGTCGGCGAGGCCCGAAAGCAGGAAGGCAACCATATTGCCGATTTCCTCAGGCGGGGCGGCGTCACCGATGGGAATTTCCTTTAGCATATGTTCGTTTCCGGGCTCGTAAGCCACTGATGCCATGTCTGTTTTTACCCATCCGGGTGCGATCAGATAGGCGTAAATCCCGTCTTGTGCAAACCCGCGTGCGATTGTACGCATCATGGCAACGAGGGCGCCTTTGCTGGCGGCATAATGCATCATATCAGGACTGTCGCCCCGAAAGGCCGCGCGACTGGCGATGGTAACAATGCGGCCTTTTGCAGTTTTTTGGCTTCTGGCATGGCTTTCAAAGTGGTTAAGCGCGGCTTTTGACAGATCAGCAACGGCCTGAACATTAACCGCCATTACGCTTGCCCAATCTTCAAGCCATTGGTCTTCACCAACTGTATGCGGGGTCGAAGGCATGATGCCAGCATTGTTTACCAGACCATCAATGCGGCCCTTAAAGCCAAGGGAGGCCTCAAAAAGTCGGAAGCCAGCCCCCTTGCCGCCCAAGTCTGATTGTATGATTTTCAGACGATCCTCTCCGTATTCCTCTTGCTGTGACACAAGTGTGCCAGGAGCATGGGCATATGACCCCACCACATTGGCCCCTGCAGCCAGTAAAACTGCGGTTGTTGCAGCCCCAATGCCCCTTGAAGCGCCTGTGACAAGGATCGTTTCACCCTGAAAATGGATCATTTTGCTGCCTTTCGTTCTAAATTACCGTGATATTATAATGGGTTGTTCGCTGGGTTGCACTCTAAAAACCATTGTCACACTTTGCACATGTGTCACACTGCTGGTACTGATACCGCGGTATGTATGCGCCGAGGTTTTGGTGGCCATTTCATCCACGCCTGCTGAAAATGGAAATTTCAACATCAGTCCCTAAAAAATAAACTTCATATGACCGCCCCTGCGAAATAAGTTGAACGCACGAACCCTAACGAATAGCGTGAGCGCCGCCAAGCTGCATCGGACAGACATCTATCAGAAAGGGCAATATTCACCAATGGATTTGATCATCACACCAGAGACCGATCCCGACCCATTTTGGGATATGCTGTTGCTGACGGCACCTGATAAGCGAACGGTGGAGCAATCGCTGGAGACTGGCAAATTATATGTGGCCGAATGGGATGATGTGGTGCTTGGCACCTTTATCCTTATCGAGCTGGATGCTGGACTATGGGAGCTGAAACATAGTGCGGTGGCCCAGGAGTGGCAACGCAAAGGTGTTGGCAAAGCGCTAATTGTAAAAGCCATCGAAACTGCCCGGGATTTAGGGGCCAAACGTCTGGAAACGGGGGCGAGTAACAGCAGTTTCGCGGCGCTGGCTTTCTTTCAGAAAGCAGGGTTTAGAATTGCGCGCATCGCCAAAAACTATTTCACGCTGAATTATGACGAACCCATGTTCGAGAACGGCATCGAGTGTCGGGATTTGGTGATTTTGGCGATGGAGCTGTAGTTTTGGCGGTTAAGATCACCGCTGTTTTATCGGCTGTTTTTGGTTGTGAGAGCCAGTTTCCCCCAATCGGACATTCTGTATTGTCATGCTGAAATCAAGAGGGCGCTGTTATTATTCCTTTAATAGAGGTCAGCTATGCTGGGTGATTATAGGCGTTAATTTTTAAGGACAGACATGCGTTTCATCGTTTTCTTTTGGCTGAGTTTCGCTGCGGTTTGCTTTTCAACACGCTCCTATTCTGCGGATATAGCGCCCCCTGAAAAACCAGAAATTATGTGGTATTTTATCGACTTCCCACCCGCCTATATCAATAAGGGGCCTTATAAAGATCAAGGATATGCGGATAAAACTTTTCAATATATAATTGATCGAATGCCGCAGTATCGGCACACGAAAATGCAGTCGAATTTTCCGCGCGCGCTCCATGCTGTTCAAGACCAAAGCCATGCATGCCATACAGGATTGCTGCGAACACCAGAGCGCGAACAATATGTCTATTATAGTGATCCGATCGGCCCCACAGTGCCCAATCGGTTACTTATATTGCAGAAAAATATGCATCGTTTCACGCCCCATTTGGGGGCTTCAGGTGAACTGTTGCTCGGCAGTCTTATGCGCTCTGGTGACCTTCGAGTTGGGATCATCAACGGCAGATTTTATAGCCACAATATCAACAGGGAATTAGAACGATTTCGAGGCAGCAATAAGATTGTGAAAGTCCCGTATGAAATGTCGGCGAACTTATTATTACGGAACCGAATTGACTATACATTCAGTTGGCTGGCTGAGGCTGCATATCTGTTTCGCAAAGTGGAAGATGAAAAACCAAATAAAACGCGGGATACATATACATTATTGCCAATTTCAGGAGAGCCAACCGTTCGGTATGGCTTGTTTTCCTGCCGTAGAAATGCATTTGGTAAGCAAGTTGTGGATGACATGAATACCATTATTCGCGCCAAGTCTAGTGCCGCCATTTTTGAAAAATTCTATACGGATTGGCTGGATGACGATGCTTTGAAGCTTTATAAACAGGCGGCACGAAAATTTGCGCAGGACAGAGATTGAGCAGGACAGAGATATGGAAGCTCCTAAAAACTGAGGCCCCTGAATTGATGCCCATTAATTGAAGCCGCCCCAATGAAAGCGCCCCCGAATGAAAGCACCCACAAGTGAAAGCCACCGCATATTAAAGCCGCCCATACCGCCTTTATATGCCTGTTTTTATTAACCCTATCGGTTCCCACTGTCGCGGTTAGGGCAGCCAAAGCATGTATCCCTGCGCTGCCGATTGCCCACACCAACAATGCTGTGGCGGGGATGATAACCGGGGGCAAGCGGCATTTATTTTCCTTCGCGGGGCTACGGTCTGGCAAAACATGGGCTGATACTTCAAAGATGGCCTTCATGCTTTCTGAAGGTGATAGCGCTTGGCAACGTTTGCCAGATATTCCTATCAAAGAGGGGCGCTTGGCCGCGACCGCTGAAGCGGTGGACGGTAAGGTCTATTATTTTGGAGGGTACACAGTGTCACAGGATGGCAGCGAGCTTTCTGCCCCAGAAAACTTTGTTTTTGATCCGCATACCAGAGATTATAGCCGCATCCCCGACATGCCTGTACCAACCGACGATGCGGTTAGTTTTGTCTATAAAAATCGCTATATTTATCTGGTTTCTGGCTGGCACAATACCGGCAATATCCGCGATGTTCAGGTATATGATATTGTGGATAACGCTTGGTTTAAAGCTACCAACTATCCCGGCTCGCCGGTGTTTGGACATGCGGGCGGGATTGTCGGCAACCGGTTTGTGATCGCGGACGGTGTTGCTGTGTTGGGCAAAGACGCCAATGGCAGGCGCACCTTCGGCACAGTCAATGAAGGCTGGATGGGCACCATTGATCCCGCCAATCCGGGGCATATCACATATCGCCGATTGCCTCAGCTACCCGTCAAAGGCCACTATAGAATGGCAAGTGCTGGCGATGCAGACAGGGGGCAAATATTATTCACTGGCGGCACTGATAATGCCTATAATTACAGTGGTATCGGTTATGATGGCGTTCCTTCCAAGCCGGGAAAACACGTCTTTGCATGGGATTTTAAAGAGGATGCATGGGTTTTATATCCAGACAAACCCACAGCAACGATGGACCATAGGGGCCTGCTGCGGTGGGGCGATGATTGGATCACGGTTGGCGGTATGGGCAGAGGACAACAACTGACAGGGCAAGCGCATTTTATAAAGGGTCAGACAATAGAAGATCCGGAAATTTCCTGCCCATAAGAGGTTTTCTGGCCATAATTCAGGCTAAGGGACTGCGCACCCAAAATAGTTTCATACGCCCCCTAATCTTGCAGGGATAGGCTTTTTAGATAGTCTATCAGGGCGTCGCGGTCCTCTTTGTGCGTGAGAGCTTTAAAGGCTTGGTGACTGCCTTGGTCGAAGGGTTTTTTCTCAGTGAAAAACACATTGAGGCTCTCTTTGGTCCACGTGCCGCCGCGCCTTTTCAAGCGCTGGCTATATTCAAATCCGGGGAAGGATGCGACAGGCCTGCCCACCACGCCCCAAAGGTTTGGACCAATTTTTGCGGGTGCGCCTTTGGTATAGCTATGGCAAACTTTACAGTGGCGAAATATATCTTGCGCTTTTTGCGTGCGGGGAATGTCTTTTGTTGGGCGTCTATCGCTGTGGGGCTTTATTACATCGGGCACGTCAGCGGTCGCTAGCCAGTTGATCAGTTCAGCACGCAAGGCAGAGTTTCTAATCCCTCGGAAATACATTTTTGTACCCGGCAATGCATGGTTTGGCCTTTGTAAAAACTGGTCTAGCCGGTCTTTGGTCCACACGCCTGTTTGTGCCTTTAAGCTGTCGCTATAGGGGAAGTTTGGAACAGAGGCTATTTTGCGTCCGATAATGCCCTTTAAAGAGGGGGCGATCCTATATTGGCCTTCGGCTGCGGTTGTATGGCAGCTGGCACACAGGCTAAAGGCCGGAAGGGGCAACGCTTCGTGATCAAGCGCGCGCAAAGTCTCACTGGCTACGGGCAGACCTAATATAGAAATCAAAATCAAAAACCGTAGGGCCACACAGTATCCTTATGCTGAATTAAAAATAATATCACCACTGATATGCGATATATGAGGCATATTTGATACAGGGCAAGAGGGCAACCTATCTGGACAAACTATCAGGACAAACTATTTGGGTAAATTATTGGGACCAAGGTTTAAAGCCCCACATCCCAACAGTCTTTCACTGTTACACGGTCAATCCAAAATTTATCCCAGCGTTGGCGCTTTTCTTCTTTTGGAAGGTTTTTTGGGCTGGCGGGCTGGGTGGCTTTGAAAGCGGCCCTGTCTAACATGGCACGTTTATTCACAGCCCCTTTTCTAAAGTCGCCCATGTCGCAGGTTACAGCGGGTACAACGCCGCACTGAGCACAAATCCAAAAGCGCGCACTTTCCGAACCTTGCGCGTATAAATTGGTAGCAGCCTCATTCTGGATTTCAATTTCCAGATGCGCGTGGGGTGTGGAAACCCATTCGGCCCCGTGGGCGCTACAAAAATCACAGTCACATGCGCGGGGTGTCATATCTGAAGCAGGCGTATCAGTTTCAACGCGTACCGTGATGTTACCGCAGTAGCAGCTGCCTTCAAGTTTTGGCATGATATGATCCTTTTGTTCTGCCCCTTAGGCGGCTGTCTTTCCGTTGGGGAAAGGGTCGTATAGGCTTTACCAGCACTTGCGAGTTTAGCCGAAGTTGGGCGAGGGGGTAAAGGCTTGAACTGAAAACTTCGCTGCCCTTGTATATCACGGCTTGCTGAAGGCTTATTTTTGCGCTGTTCAAGTGGGGTTAATCCCGTTAAGAAAGGGGCCAAACGCGGTCGCTTTTGGCACCGCCGGGCAATTTGTGATGATCTAAGCGAAGAAGGTAACCATGGCTGGCCATAGTAAATTTAAAAATATCATGTACCGAAAGGGCGCACAGGATAAAAAGCGCTCTAAAATGTTTTCAAAATTCAGCCGGGAAATCACGGTGGCCGCCAAAATGGGTGGCTCGGATATGGATAGCAACCCGCGTCTAAGGCTTGCGGTGGCTACGGCGCGAGCACAATCAATGCCCAAGGATAATATCCAGCGCGCAATCGCCAAAGCCGATGGCGGCGAGGGCGAAAACTATGAAGAAATGCGCTACGAGGGCTACGGCTCGGGCGGGGTTGGTGTTATTGTTGAAACACTGACGGATAATCGGAACCGGACAGGCTCGAACTTGCGTACTATTTTTGCCAAGGCAGGCGGCAACTTGGGTGAAACTGGCTCTGTTGGGTTTATGTTCGACCGGGTGGGCGAGATTGAATATCCAGCAGACGCAGCCGAAGCAGACACTATGTTTGAAACCGCGCTTGAGGCGGGGGCGGATGATGTGGAATCAGACGAAGACGGCCATGTGATCTATACTGAAAGCGGTGATCTGCACGCGGTTGTTGCAGCTCTTACCGAGGCCCTTGGCAGCGAACCTTCAAGCGCCAAACTGATCTTCAAGCCAAAAGACCCTATGGCCTTGGATCAGGCGGCGGCTGAGAAAATGATGCGCCTAATTGATATTTTAGAAGATGACGACGATGTGCAGACAGTGTTTGGAAATTATGACATTCCAGCGGATGTGCTAGAGGCGCTCGCGGCGGCGGGTTAAGCCGATATGTAGGAGAGGCTATGCGCCTGTTAGGGCTTGATCCAGGGTTGCAAAAAACCGGTTGGGGCATTGTGGAAAGCCACGGTAACCGGCTGGTCCATATTGCCAATGGTGTGGTGAAATCCGACAGTAAAAAGTCTCTTGCTGAACGGCTTGTGGAACTTCATGACGGCCTAAGCGCTGTACTAGCCAAGTGGCAGCCCCACGCCTGTGCCGTGGAAGAAACATTTGTCAATAAAAACCCAACCAGCACTTTGAAATTAGGTCAAGCGCGCGGGATTGCGTTGTTGGTGCCGTCTTTGGCGGGGCTGCCGGTTGCGGAATATACTCCCAATCATGTCAAGAAATCTGTCGTGGGGGCGGGGCACGCTGCTAAAGAACAGGTCGAAGCGATGGTGCAGGTTTTATTGCCGGGCATAGAAATAAATGGCGCTGATGCCGCCGATGCCCTTGCAGTTGCCATCTGTCATGCGCATCATGTGGTTTCACAGCAGAACTTGGGGAGAAGGCAGCGGTGATTGCAAAGCTAAGAGGCATCCTTGATACCGTAGGCGAGGATTTTGCCATCCTTGACGTAAACGGTGTGGGCTATTTGGTGCATGGATCGCGGCGCACACTTTCAAGCCTTCCGGCTGTGGGCGACGCCGTGATGCTGCATATTGAAACCGTGGTTAGGGAAGATGCGATCACCTTGTTTGCTTTCATTGATGTGCTTGAACGCGATATGTTCCGCCTGTTAACCAGTGTGCAAGGCGTTGGCGCGAAGGTCGGTCTTGCTGTCTTGTCAACTTTGGCCCCGAACGAACTTCAAAACGCGATCGCAGCACAGGATAAAGTGGCTGTCGCACGAACCAAGGGCGTTGGCCCCAAGGTGGCGAGCCGGATTGTCCTAGAACTGAAAGACAAAGTCACCGGCCTTGTTTTTCAGCCAAAGGGTGTTCAAATGCCTGCTGGCAGCACGTCCGGCCCCTCTGAAAATGACGGCGATGTGGCGGATGCTATTTCGGCGTTGGTCAACCTTGGATACCGTGCAACTGAGGCGCATGCTGCTGTGGCCAAAGCTGTGACAGACGCGGGCGAAGACGCGGATGTCGGTGTTTTGGTCCCCGCCGCCCTGAAGCTTCTGAGTAAAGTGTGATGAGCGAATTTGATGACAGGTTAATGGACGGCGCGGAAGCGGGCACGGATGCCCCTGATGTAGGTCTGAGGCCGCAGACGCTGGACGAATTTATCGGCCAGAAGCAAGCGCGCGAAAATTTGCATGTGTTCATCGAAGCGGCGCGTGCGCGCAGTGAGGCCATGGACCATGTGTTGTTTTACGGCCCGCCGGGGCTGGGTAAAACCACACTCGCGCAAATTGTTGCGCGTGAACTTGGTGTGAATTTCCGGGCAACCTCGGGGCCGGTTATTTCCAAGGCTGGCGATTTGGCAGCGCTTTTGACCAACCTGCAAGAACGCGATGTTTTGTTCATTGATGAAATCCACCGGCTTAATCCTGCGGTGGAGGAAATTCTCTATCCAGCGATGGAAGATTTCCAGCTTGATCTTATCATCGGCGAAGGCCCAGCGGCACGTTCGGTCAGGATTGATCTGCCGCAGTTTACCCTTGTGGGGGCGACCACACGCTCTGGCCTGATCACCAAGCCGCTTCGGGACCGGTTTGGCATCCCCACACGGCTTGAATTTTATAATACTGAGGAATTAACCGAGGTGGTGCGCCGAGGGGCGCGGCTTTTGGATTTGCCAATTGATGAGGACGGTGCGCGCGAAGTGGCGGCTCGGTCTCGGGGGACACCGCGTATTGCCGGGCGTTTGATGCGCCGCGTGCGGGATTTTGCCTTGTTTGCCAAGGCTGAGATGGTAGACGCTAGATCGGCTGACGCGGCCCTGACACGGCTTGAGGTGGATAATTTGGGGCTGGATACGATGGACCGGCGCTATATGCACTGTATCGGTGTGACTTATTCAGGCGGGCCTGTGGGTGTGGAAACGCTGGCGGCGGCGCTGTCTGAACCGCGTGACGCGATCGAAGATATTATCGAACCCTACCTGATGCAGGTGGGGCTGGTGCAGCGCACCCCGCGTGGGCGCATGTTATCGCCAGATGGTTGGAAGCATATCGGTATCAGCCCTCCAAAATTAAGCGAGGCAGGCCAGATGGACATGCTAGGAGGCGGAAAATGACTGAGGCAGAACAGCCGATAACACCGGCAATCGGCGCATGGCAAGAGGGCATGTTCCATTTTCCAATCCGCATTTATTATGAAGATACGGATGTGGGCGGCATGACCTACCACGGGCGCTATGTTAGCTTTTTCGAGCGGGTGCGGTCGGAAAGTATTCGCGGCACTTCGGCAGACGTGGATTTTCTGTTTGCTATCCCTGAAAGCGAAGGCGGCGCGCAAACCTATGTGGTTTCAAGATTAAATATTCGCTATCACCGGCAATCAAAAGTCAATGATTTGCTAATCGGTCATAGTATGGTCACAAAAGTGCGCGCAGCTGCTGTGGAGGTAAAACAGTGGATCACGCGCGACGGTGAGATGGTGGCAGAAGCGGATGTGTTGGTGGCGGTTGTTGGTACAAACGGGCGGCCCACACGCTGGCACCCAGACGCGATGAAATGCTGGAAAAGCTGGTATGCTGCTGCGAAAGATGCCGGACATCTGGATTAAGATGACATCTGGATTAAGCTGGCACCTAAGTTAGGCTGGCATCTGGATTAGGCTGGCAATATGAAGTGAGCGAGCATCTGGACTAAAGTTTTTAGGTGAATGAATTGTTGAAGTTGCCCCTGAGGGCGTGTGGAGACGTAAATGCAAAACCAAGCTGTTGAAGCCATGGAACTGGGCGGAAATGTACCAGATTTCTCAATTATGGGCATGTTTTTACAGGCGGATTTTGTCGTACAGAGTGTGATGATCCTTCTGCTGACAGCCAGTGTTTGGGGCTGGTCGATCATTTTCAATACGGCTGGCCGGATCAAAGAAGCCCGTCAAAAAGCGGATGGCTTTGAGGAAACATTTTGGTCTGGTAACAGTTTGGATGAACTTTATAACAGTATTCGCAGCGCTCCAGATCATCCGATGGCGGCCGTTTTTGTCGCGGCGATGCGCGAATGGCAGCGTAGCCTTGGCTCTAGTGTTTCGGCTGGTAGCGGTATTGATAAAGTCACGGTGCAAGACCGGATCAACAAAGTGATGCATGTCACCACCGGCCGCGAAATGGACCGGCTGGAAGGGCAAGTCGGCTATTTGGCGACGATCGGCTCGGCCTCTCCGTTTGTGGGGCTGTTCGGCACAGTGTGGGGCATTATCAATGCATTCACGGCGATTGCTGTGGCGTCTGATAGCTCGCTCGCGACCGTGGCGCCGGGCATTGCCGAGGCCCTTTTGGCGACCGCGCTAGGGCTGGTAGCGGCAATCCCGGCTGTGTTTGCTTATAATAAGCTTTCAACCGATTTGGGACGCTATGCCAACCGGGTGGACGGTTTTGCTGACGAATTTGCCGCGATCCTGTCGCGCCAACTTGATGAACGGGGTCACTGATGGGCGCGTCGGTTACAGGCGGCGGTAGCGCCTCAAGACGCGGACGGCGCGGGCGCTATCAACCGTTGGCGGAAATTAATGTCACGCCGTTTGTGGATGTGATGCTGGTGCTGCTGGTGATCTTCATGGTGGCCGCGCCTTTATTGACCGCAGGTGTGCAAGTGGACCTACCGAAGGCGCAGGCCCGGTCCCTGCCACAAGACAGCAAACCGCTGGAAATCACGATTGACCATGAAGGTGCCATATTCATCGTTGAAACTAAGATCAGCCTTGATGAATTGATCCCGCGCCTTACCGCGATTGCGGGCAATAATAAAGATACCCGCATTTATGTGCGCGGCGATACCAAACTGGATTACGGCCAAGTGATGCAAGTGATTGGTGCGATCAATGCGGGCGGCTTTAAGCGCGTGGCGCTAGTTGTTGACCAAAATTAATATCGCTAATGGGCCAATTTGAGAGCAGAGCGTGTCGAAAGAGTTGCTGAAAAATAGTGTTGGTTGGAGCCTGTCGCTGTCGTTGCACATTGCTGTGGTGGTTGCGGCCTATGTTGGCTTGCCGTATCTGACGCGCCCTGAGATCACCCCGCCGCCGCCCATCGCCATTGAATTTATCGCCATTGCCAAGAAAACGCAGCAAACGGCCCCCAAAGAGGATGTCCAAGAGGAAGCCGCAGAGGAAAAGCCGCAGCCAAAATATGCGGCAGCAGAGCAACCTTCTGATGCTGCCAACGATAGTGTGCCGCTACCGCCAAAATCCGAACCAAAGAAGGCAGCGCCAAAACCAAAACCTAAGCCGAAGCCAAAGCCAAAACTGTCCAAGGCGCGCAAACTAGCGCAATCAGTGCGGCCTCGCGGCAAGCCAAAAGCGCCGTCTCGTTTAAAAAGCACGCGTATCGCGGCCTTGATCGACAAATCGATCAAAGAAGAAAAAACGCGAGTTAAAAAAGACGAAAAGAAGCGGGACGATAAAAAGAAAAATGATCAGGCAAAGAAAAGCCCGAGCCCATTCGCGGGGCTTCAAGGGCGAATTGCTACGGCCAGTATCCGCGATGCATTAAGCCAAAAGCTTTCGGGCTGTTGGTCTTTCCCAAGCGGGGCCAAGGGCGTTGCGACAATGCAGGTGCGGGTTTTAATTCATCTGCGCCCGGACGGCTCGCTTTTGCGTCAGCCTGAGGTTGTTGGGGCCGGGAAAAATGCAGAAGGTTTCTACCGAGTTTTTGTTGAAAGCGCTCGTCGGGCAGTAATTGGTTGCGCCCCCTATTCGGATGTAGCAAGAACATTGTTTGATATGGGCGAAAGTTCGATTGATTTTAATTTTAACGGCGCCGAGTTCGCCGGGGGATAATATAGCAATGAGATTGTTTTTCCTTCGTAAAACCGCAGCATTGATCGTTTGTGTGTTCTTCGCTTCACATGCCGCACATGCCCAGCTTCGTGTTGATGTTACACGGGGCACGGTTGAACCTGTTCCGATTGCTGTCCCTGAATTTGCGCCGGTGGTGGATGTGGAAACATCTACCGGGCCGCTTTCTGATATTGGGGCCAGTATTTCGCAAGTGATTGTCTCGAACCTTGTCTCGACCGGCTTGTTTCGTGCTGTAGACGAAAACGCCTTTATTGAGAAAATCACGGCTGCGCCCACGCGCCCTAATTTTGCATCGTGGCGGCCTTTGGCAGTGCAAGGATTGGTCACCGGTCGCTTGGAGATCAAGCCTGACGGCAATTTGCGCGTTGAATTTCGCCTGTGGGATGTGGTGCAGGAAATCCAGATGGAAGGTGTGGGCTATAATACACCGGTTTCCAATTGGCGGCGCATTGCCCATGTGATCTCTGACCGAATATATTCACGGCTGACGGGTGAAGAGGGATATTTTGATACGCGCATTGTCTATATTGCCGAACAAGGCGAAGCCAAAGACCGCAAAAAGCGCTTAGCAATTATGGATCAGGACGGCGCGAATCAGCAACTTTTGACCGATGGCAGTTATTTGGTTCTGACACCACGTTTCAGCCCGAACCGGCAGGAAATTACATTCCTGAGCTATTTCAACGATCAACCACGGGTGTATTTGTTCAATATCCTGACCAACCGTTTTGAGGTGTTGGGGGATTTCCCGAGCATGACCTTTGCTCCGCGCTTTTCTCCGGACGGCAACAAAGTTATTATGACGCTCGCGGAAAATGGGAATTCAGACATTTATGTTATGGACTTGCGCACGCGTAAGGTCACGCGCTTAACCGATGATCCGGGCATTGATACATCACCAAGTTATTCGCCAGACGGTTCCAAGATTGTCTTTAACTCTGACAGAGGCGGCAGCCAGCAGCTTTATGTGATGAATGCGGATGGTTCGGGCGTGCACCGTATATCCTTTGGCCAAGGCCGCTATGCGACACCCGTTTGGTCACCGCGTGGGGATTTGATCGCCTTCACTAAAATTGGGGAGCGCAAATTTAGAATTGGGGTTATGCGAACGGACGGAAATGGTGAACGTTTGCTGTCTGACGCTTATCAGGATGAAGGGCCAACATGGTCCCCTAATGGCCGGGTGCTGATGTTCTTTCGCACCACGCGTTATGAGGGCGGAAAAGGTGGCAAACCTAGCCTGTGGTCTGTGGATTTGACAGGGTATAACGAGCGCCAAGTGCCTACGCCGTTTGATGCGAGTGATCCAGCATGGTCGCCCCCGCTGCCTGTTACAACCAAAGGCCGCTGACCTGATACTGTAGTGATTGATAAACTGCTGATAATCTACTGATGGTTGGAAGCCCTATATCGCACCCATGACAGAGACACCGATGATGGCTTCATGGAAATAGAGAAAACCAGCATAGAGTGTTAGCGCAATTGCGGCGGTGATAACATCGTTTGCAACCCCCACTTTTTCGCATTTCACCCATATATGATCGCGCTTGTTTGTCGCCACTATCATGAGCAAAGAAAAAGCCACCATACCCGCAAACAAGAGTATTGAGCGGTTTTCGCCGTTTGATAACAGGTGTCCAATACCCCAAAAGGTTACCCCTATTAATTGAGGGTGGCGTATTATTCTGCGGATATTGGTGGGAACCTTCGATGCGATAAACAGGACGAAAGCCGCTAACATAAACAGGGGTGACACATAATATCCCCATGAAGGGGCTTCATAAATAACGTTAACCTCAGCGGCTTTCCAGCCCATCACCATCAGTACAAAGCTGCTAAGGACCGCCAGTGAAAACAGGCCTCTATACGGCATTAGGCCGATCAATTTAATCGCACCTGCGCGCATGGTCTGCCCCCAAAATGGGATCATGTGCAAGAGGGTAAATAAAACCAAGCCCAGCAATAATAACGTCATAAAAAAACTCCCCTCGGCCACAGATTTTCTTCTATGATTACCCAGTAGCTTACAGTGGATATAGCCCGCGTCAAGAAACGCAGGCTGAATAACGGTTGTTCAGAGCTTGATAGGGTTAATTCTCTGGTAGGTGTGGTACACTGTAGCTTGTGTCTGCGCGGCATAAAAACCACGGGTTGAGGAAGGTTTCCAAGTTTTTGGCGTATGTTAATGGTTCGCCGCCGGTTACTTCAACTGAGCCACCAGCGGCAAGCAAAACTGCATGTGCAGCGGCCGTGTCCCATTCGCATGTGGGGCCAAGGCGAGGGTAAAGGTCCGCCTCACCAGTTGCCAGCAAGCATAATTTTAAGCTGGAGCCGATTGAGATATTCTCTGCGCCGGGGAAGTTTTCCAGATAGGCTTCAAGATCTGCTGACCGGTGCGATTTACTGGCTACGATCACCAGATTGTCTTTGTCAGCCGTGCGGCATGTGATTTGACGTGTGTTTTCAAGCGCGCCGCCGGTGACATCGGCCATCCATGCGCCAACGCCCTTGATGCCCCAATATATTGTATCAAGGGCAGGTGCGAGCACGAACCCCATTACAGGCACACCGTCTTGGATCAGCCCAATATTTACCGTAAAATCATTGCCTTTTTTAACAAATTCTTTGGTGCCGTCCAGTGGGTCCACTAGCCAAAAAATACCGCCTGAAATATCCGGACATTGGCCTTCAGATTTGGCTTCTTCTCCAACAACAGGGATTTCTGGTGTAAGCTTCATAAGGTCAGCGGTGATAATATCTTCACCGCGCCTGTCTGCTTCGGTAACAGGAGATTGGTCTGCTTTGCCGTAAACTTCAAAATCTGTCTGGTAAACGTCCATTATAACTTGGCCCGCTTTGAGCATGGTTTCCAAGATAGGTGAGACAAGTTTTTCAAAATTCACAGTCATGAGGTCCTTAATTAATTTTAGCCTAGTGCGTTTAGTGACTTGGCCCGACAGCAAAGCTTGGATACAGTCACTTTTATGGCAAAGTTGGAATGTGCGCCTTTAAAGCATATTTTACGCTTGGTGTCATAGGTATTTCCGTCTTTTTCGGGTGAATTCCCAAGGTCTGGATACCTTTTTGACAGTGCAATCAGGAGCTACTTTTATGTCCAGTCTGGATTTTGCTGCACTTTTGTGTTCACGCCTGTGCCACGATTTGGTTAGCCCTGTGGGAGCTATCAATAATGGCCTTGAGATACTTGATGAAGAAACCGATGCGGCAATGCGGGATGCAGTGTTTGATTTGATTACAAAATCGACACAGCAAACCAGCAATAAGCTACAATTTTTTCGGCTGGCTTTCGGTGCGGCGGGTGGATTTTCGGCTCAGTTGGATATGCGTGAAGCGGAAAAAGCGGTGCGCGCGCTTTTGACAGGAAGCCGGGTGGACCTTGACTGG
>WFTS01000162.1 GCA_015485385.1 Kordiimonadales bacterium
CCACTTTTTCATGGTCAGGATTAGACATAAGCAAAATGATCGGAGCTTCACTCACCCGGCCACTGCTCATGCGTATAAAGCGAGCAAAAGCAGGTCCACCAAATTCCTCAAGGTGATGGCCTACAAAAAAATGGGAGAATTGGAAATCTCTCAACTATTTTTCTAAGGTCGTCCCCACACGATCCAAACAGCCCCTAACTTAAATGGCATTATTAAACTTAAGGGCGTAGGTCAATCGGAAACTATCAAAGCAACGGCGAAATAAACGTATAAATCATTTAAAAACACCTTCAAATTGTAATTATAATCACGATGTGATCTATTGTGATGTCAAATAAAATTTCCCCATCAGATACTCATAGCCGAGATAATTTTGGCAAGATAACGCCAGTAAGATCCAAACTATAAGGCCATACAGCGCAACAGCGCCCCGACGGCTTTCTAACAGAGCCTATAGTGCTTCTGACCTAAAGTTCCCATTTGTGACCACCCTCATTTGTGATCACAACGGGTGCAACGGCGCCCCGCCAGCTTTCTGGCGAAGCCTACATGGCGTTTGAACGCCAGCTGAATAAAGCTCAGCAAGATAAACTATTGTCGGTCTGATGGAGCCAAAAGGCTGCCGCATCAGGAATGATCACAAAAAAGCCCCGGACAATCCTCCAGGGCTTTCTTATTCGAAACTTTGGAATGCTACATGTGGATCGGGCGTTTATGAACCGCGAGAGCGGCTTCCTTCATTGCCTCGGTTTCCGTTGGGTGCGCGTGACATGTCAGTGCAATATCCTCCGCAGATGCTCCAAATTCCATAGCGGTTGCCGCTTGTGCGATCATATTGCCGGCGTCAGCACCAATAATATGAACACCTAAAATGCGATCTGTTTCTTTGTCCGCAAGGATTTTCACAAAACCCTCTGTTGCCATATTGGCTTTCGCGCGACTGTTAGCAGTGAAGGGGAATTTTCCCACATTATAAGCAACGCCTGCCGCCTTCAAATCGTCTTCGGTTTTTCCAACCGCTGAAACCTCAGGGTAAGTATAAACCACGCCGGGGATAACATCATGGTTCACATAGCCCGTCAGCCCTGCGATATTTTCCGCGGTGGCCAATCCTTCATCTTCGGCTTTATGTGCTAACATTGGGCCAACAATGACATCCCCGATGGCATAAACACCCGGCACATTTGTTGAAAAATCATGCGCTGTCTTAATGCGCGAGCGCTCGTCCATTTCAACACCGATCGTCTCAAGGCCTAAGCCATCAGTATAGGGTCTACGGCCGACGGCAACCAACACCACATCGGCTTCTATCACCGTGGCATCTCCGCCTTTAACCGGTTCAAATGTTACCTTTGCACCTTTGCCTGTATTTTCAACAGATGTTACTTTGCTGGACAAATTCAGCGTCATACCCTGCTTTTTGAGCATACGCCCAAAGGTTTTGCGCACGTCCATATCCATGCCCGGCAAGACTTGATCCATAAATTCAACAACGGTTACATCTGCGCCCAGACGCCGCCAGACAGAACCAAGCTCAAGCCCGATTACACCACCGCCAATCACGACCATGCTTTTAGGAGCAGGATTGAGGTCTAACGCGCCCGTTGAGGACACAATGATTTTCTCATCAATTTCAATGCCCGGTAAAGTCGCCACATCGCTGCCTGTGGCGATAATCGTGTTCTTCGCCGTGACAGTCCGAGTTCCACCTTCATTCAGCTTTACTTCAAGTGTGTCTTTCTTAGAAAATTTCGCTGTGCCTTTGATCCATTCAATTTTGTTTTTCTTAAACAAATATTCGATCCCGCCCGTAAGGCCTTTAACAGTTTCATCTTTTGCGTCGAGCACCTTTTTGATGTTAAAATCAAGGCCTGTAACACTGAGCCCAAATTTTTCAAAATCATGGCCCGCTTCTTCATAAAGATGCGAAGCATGCAACAAGGCTTTTGACGGCATACAGCCTATATTGAGGCAAGTCCCGCCAAGGGTATCTCGTTTTTCAATACAAGCTGTTTTTAGGCCCAACTGTGCGGCGCGTATAGCAGCCACATACCCACCAGGGCCCGCACCAACAACGACAACATCAAATGTATCAGACATGTATTCGTCCTTTATCAAATTTACAGTGTTTCTTAAAACAATGGGCAGAGGCTTAAAAAGCACTCCACCCATTTAAATCTCTTTTACAAAACGTATCGCCCTTACATATCAAGCAAGAGACGAGTTGGATCTTCAAGCGCTTCTTTTACCCGCACCAAGAAGGTCACGGCTTCGCGGCCATCAATGACCCGGTGGTCATACGAAAGCGCGAGATACATCATCGGGCGAATGACGATTTGCCCATCCACAGCGACCGGGCGCTCTTGAATTTTATGCATACCCAATATGCCAGATTGTGGTGCATTCAGAATCGGGCTTGACATCAATGAGCCAAAAATGCCGCCGTTCGAAATTGTGAAAGTACCATGCTGCATATCTGCAACCGTTAACTTACCGTCGCGGGCTTTTTTGCCAAACCCTGCAATTGTTAGCTCGGTCTCAGCAAAGCTCATGTCTTGAGCCTCTTTCAAAACCGGCACAACAAGGCCATTGGGGGCGGATACAGCCACGCCAATGTTGGCATAGTTACGGTAAACGATCTCTTCGCCTTCAATCTGAGCATTCACGGCCGGAATTTCCCGCAGAGCCAAACAGCAGGCCTTGGTGAAAAAGCTCATGAACCCAAGTTTGATATTATGCTTTTTGGCAAACAGGTCTTTATATTTTGCACGAGCAGCCATCACCGCCGACATATCCACCTCATTATAAGTGGTCAGCATCGCTGCAGTATTCTGGGCGTCTTTCAAACGAGACGCGATGGTTTTCCGCAGCCGGGTCATTTTCACCCGTTCTTCGCGCGGGCCCTTATCCGCAACAGGCGCAGCTGCTACAGGAGCCGCCACTGTGCGGGCCGTACCGCTTTCAATAGCGCCCATCACATCGCCCTTAGTAAGGCGCCCATCTTTCCCTGTGCCTTCTATTGAGGTTGGGTCAAGATTATATTCTTCAACTATTCGGCGCACAGCTGGAGACATTGGCATCAGTGCCGCAGGAGTTGCACTGGAAACTGCCGCACCGGGAGCGCTAGGCGTAGTAGATGCTGCCGAAGCCGATGCTGCTGCTGGAGCTGGAGCTGGGGCCGCTGCGCTCGCTGCCGAAGCAGGAGCCGCTGGTTTAGAAGCTGTCGTTGGTGCGCCTTCGGTATCAATACGCGCTATCAATGCGCCAATTTCCACCGTGTCGCCTTCCGCTACGACTTGTTCTGTTAGAACACCGGCTACAGGGCTCGGCACTTCCATTGCTACTTTATCGGTTTCCACCTCGACAATTGGCTCATCCTGCGCCACGGCCTCACCAACCGCCTTCAGCCATGTGCCTATCGTGCCTTCAACGACACTTTCGCCCATCTGTGGAATTACAATTTCTTCAATCGCCATTGGGGGCTCCTACCCTATCAATTATTCACTAAGTGCTTGATCAACAAGCGCGGTTTGCTGCGCAACATGGATAGACGCTTGGCCCGTTGCTGTCGCTGCACTTGCTGCTCGGCCCGCATAAACAGGGCGTTGCACAGGTAATTTTATATCAACAAGAACCTCTTCGAGGGGCTCATGTATATGGCTCCAAGAGCCCATGTTCTTAGGCTCTTCCTGACACCAGACAATTCTCTTTGCATTCTTGAAACGCCCAAGCTCTTTCGAAAGCGCTTGTTTAGGGAACGGATACAACTGTTCGACACGCAGGATATATGTATCATCCTGCCCGCGTTTGTCGCGTTCCTCGAGAATGTCATAATATACTTTACCGGAACACAAAATAACGCGTTCGATCTTATCATCGGCCTTTAATTTTATTGAACCACCTGCCTCGCTTTCAGCATTGTCCCAAAGTATACGGTGGAACTGCGAGCCCGGACCAAAATCCGCTAAATTAGAAACGCATTTTTTGTGACGCAGTAATGATTTAGGCGTCATGATAACCAGTGGCTTGCGAAAAGCCCGATGCATCTGACGGCGTAACACATGGTAATAATTCGCTGGCGTTGTACAGTTTACCACTTGCCAATTATCTTCCGCTGAAAGCTGTAGATACCGCTCTAGTCGCGCAGATGAATGCTCAGGCCCTTGGCCTTCATAGCCATGTGGCAACAGCAGAACTAGCCCAGACATTCTAAGCCATTTAGCCTCTGCCGAGCAGATAAACTGATCAATGATAATTTGCGCGCCATTGGCAAAATCACCAAATTGGCCTTCCCATAGCGTCAAGCTATTAGGGTGCGCCATCGAATAGCCATACTCAAAGCCCATCACGCCAAATTCTGAAAGATGGCTGTCGAGCACTTCAAAATGCGCCTCATGACTGATATGCTTCAGCGGTATATGCCGTTCTTCTGTTTTTTGATCCACAAACACAGCATGGCGTTGGCTAAACGTACCGCGCCCACAGTCTTGACCAGAAAGTCGAACGCCGTATCCCTCACGCAGTAAAGACCCAAATGCCAGAGCCTCAGCAGTGGCCCAATCAAAACCTTGACCCTCAGCAAACATCTTGTGCTTGGTATCAAGTATACGCTTCAGTGTGCGGTGAATATTGAACTTCTCAGGATAGCTAGTGATTTGCTCCCCGATTTCCCGCAGCATAATCTCAGCAACGCCCGTTTCAGCGCGGCGTTTCTCATGGTCATCATCGGCAAGGCCAAGGCCTTCCCACTTGCCTTCAAACCAATCCGCTTTATTCACTTTATACTCTTTACCGGCCGCAAATTCATCTTCCAGATAGCTGATAAATTCGGCTTCCATGCTTGTGAATTGCTCGGCTGTAATCACGCCTTCAGAGATCAATTTGTCGGCGTATAATTTTACAACGCTTGGATGATTTTTGATCGACGCATACATCAATGGCTGCGTGAAGGCCGGTTCGTCTGATTCGTTATGCCCAAAGCGGCGATAACAGAACATATCAATCACCACATCGCGCTTGAATTCCATGCGGAATTCGGTCGCCAGTTTGGTCGCGAATGTCACAGCCTCAGGATCATCCCCGTTCACATGGAAAATAGGGGCCTGCACCATTTTCGCAACGTCCGACGGATACGGGCTAGAGCGCGCAAATTGAGGGCTTGTGGTGAACCCAATTTGATTGTTCACAATGAAATGAATTGTGCCGCCGGTGTTATAGCCCCGAAGGCCAGACATGCCGAAGCATTCAGAAATGATACCCTGCCCAGCAAAGGCCGCGTCCCCATGAAGTAAAAGCGAGAGCGTATCGTTACGTTCATTATCGCCCTTCATTTCCTGTTTGGCGCGCACTTTACCGATCACCACTGGGTTCACAGCTTCCAAATGCGATGGATTAGCGTTCAGGGAAAGATGCACTTTATTGCCGTCAAATTCCCTGTCAGCGCTGGTGCCAAGATGATATTTTACATCGCCTGAGCCTTGAATATCATCCGGTTTGGCCGAGCCACCGTGAAACTCGTTAAAAATTGCGCGGTAAGGCTTTTGCATCACATTCGCGAGCACATTAAGGCGCCCGCGGTGCGGCATGCCAATCACAATTTCCTTCAGGCCCATATGGCCGCCGGTTTTCATGATGCTTTCTAAAGCGGGCACCATGCTTTCACCGCCATCAAGGCCAAACCGCTTGGTTCCGGTGTATTTTTTACCTAAAAAACGCTCAAATTGAACAGCCTCAATCAATTTGTTCAGGATCGCGATTTTACCCCGGTCTGTGAACTGAATTTCTTTGTCGCGACCCTCGATCTTGCGCTGTATCCAGCTTTTCTCTTCCGCATCATTGATGTGCATAAATTCCACACCAAAGTTAGAGCAATATGTCCGCTTCAATATCGCGATAATTTCCCGCACAGTAGCGGTTTCAAGGCCCAAGACACCATCCATAAAGATAGGCCGGTCCATATCTTCTGGACCAAAGCCGTATGTGCTAGGCTCTAGCTCAGTATGCATCGGACGTTCCTCAAGCCCAAGCGGGTCAAGGTTGGCGACCAGATGCCCGCGTACCCGGTAAGTACGCACCATCATCAAAGCACGGATACTGTCGGTGGTTGCCGCACGCACATCAGCAGCTGAGACCGCTGATGCTGGTTTGTCGGATTTTTTGCCCTCGATGAACATGTCCGAACCATCAAGGCCCGTCGTAAGATCATCATTTGGCCGGAGCGGCCAGTCAGACCGGCCCCAACTTGGGCCACCTGTCACGATGCCAGCTTCCAGTGTACCGAAATAGTCCTGCCAGCCCTGATCCACCGAAGTAGGGTCAGCGCTATACTGCTGATAAAGTGATTCTACAAATTGTGGGCTTACGCCCTCTAAAGCTGCGATACGGTCTAGGTCTGCGCCCATGGGCATAACGGCGCGGCGATTAAGGCCGCGCCCCTCTGTTAGTGTTTAACCAATAGCTTCAAGAAGCGTTGTACCAAGGCCCGCAGGACTATCAGAGACAATAATTCCCGCAGAACGCATAGCTTCTATCTTGTCTTCAGCACCGCCTTGACCACCAGATACAATTGCGCCAGCGTGGCCCATTGTGCGACCCGGAGGGGCTGTAAGGCCCGCGATAAAGCCTGCAACTGGCTTTTTCACTTTGCTTTGCTTCAAGAATTCAGCCGCTTCTTCTTCCGCTGAACCACCAATTTCACCGATCATGATGATACTTTCGGTTTGCTCGTCGCCAAGGAACATATCCAAACAATCAATGAAGTTGGTGCCATTCACCGGATCACCGCCGATACCAATACAGGTACTCTGGCCAAGTCCTGCCGCAGTTGTCTGCGCCACGGCTTCATATGTCAGTGTGCCAGAGCGTGACACAATGCCAACATTTCCAGGCTTATGAATATGGCCAGGCATAATGCCAATTTTACATTCTCCAGGAGTGATCACACCAGGGCAGTTCGGGCCAATCAGCCGTGAACCAGAATTCCTAAGCGCACGTTTCACGCGTACCATATCAAGAACAGGGATACCTTCTGTAATGCAAACAATCAGCTCAATCTCAGCATCAATGGCTTCAAGGATAGAATCTGCTGCAAACGGAGGCGGCACATAAATGACAGAGGCATTAGCGTCTGTCGCCTCACGTGCATCACAGACTGTGTTAAACACAGGCAGATCAAGGTGGGTCATCCCGCCCTTGCCCGGAGTTACACCACCCACCATATTGGTGCCGTATGCGATCGCCTGCTCAGAGTGGAAGGTGCCTTGCGCCCCCGTGAAACCCTGACAAATGACTTTGGTATCTTTACCGATAAGAACTGACATTATCCAGCCTCCTTCACAGCTTTAACGATTTTCTCAGCTGCATCGTTGAGGTCATCGGCGGAAATAATCGGCAAGCCGCTGTCCGCCATAATTTGTTTACCCAATTCAACATTGGTGCCCTCTAGGCGCACAACAAGTGGCACAGAAAGTGACACTTCGCGTGCAGCAGAGACAACCCCTTCAGCAATCACATCACAGCGCATGATACCGCCAAAGATATTCACCAAAATACCCTCTACATTGTCGTCAGAGAGGATAATCTTGAAGGCCTCGGTAACACGTTCTTTGGTCGCACCGCCACCAACATCTAGGAAGTTCGCAGGCGAGCCACCTTTCAGCTTGATGATATCCATGGTTGCCATTGCAAGGCCCGCACCGTTCACCATGCAGCCAATAGAACCGTCTAGACTGATATAATTCAGTTCATACTTAGAGGCTTCAATTTCTTTGGGATCTTCTTCGCTTTCATCGCGAAGTTCACGCACCGCAGGATGACGGAACAAAGCGTTGCCATCGAAAGACATCTTCGCGTCAAGGACAACCATTTCATCTGCTTCAGTTAGAACCAAAGGGTTCACTTCCAGCATCTGCGCATCAAGTTCGGTGTATGCCTTGTACAAGCTGGCCACAACCTTTTGACACTCCTTAGCAGCCTTGCCGGTTAGGCCAAGCCCAAAGGCAACGCGGCGACAATGGAAAGCTTGCAGCCCTGTCGCTGGCTCAATGGTAAAAGTTGAAATTTTCTCAGGTGTTGCCTCAGCAACTTCCTCAATATCCATGCCACCTTCGGTCGACGCCATAATTGCAAGCTGCCCCGTTGCACGGTCAAGCAAGATCGCGAGGTAAAACTCGCTTTTGATCATGCAACCATCTTCAACATAAACACGCTTCACCTCTTTGCCCTCTGGACCAGTTTGGTGTGTCACCAACGTTTTTCCGATCAGGTCTTTTGCTACGGCTTCCACATCTTCGATGGATTTAACAACCTTCACACCGCCCGCCTTACCACGGCCACCGGCATGAATTTGAGCCTTAACAACCCAAACCGGGCCGCCGAGCTCTTTGGCTGCATCAACGGCTTCCGCCGCTGTGTAGGCCACACCACCCTTAAGGACAGGTGCGCCGTATTCTTTCAACAGGCCTTTCGCCTGATACTCATGGATATTCATTTTTCATCCAGCTCCTGAGGGCAACTTGTGAAAGTGTGCCCCTGTTTACTATTCCTAGTTCGTTATGCTAGCGACGGGTCGATAGAAGTACAAGCGTCCATCAAACCCTTCACAGCGTCTACAGAATGATCAAACCCAGACTTTTCTTCGCCCACCAGATCAATCTCTACAACTTTTTCAATGCCGTTTTCACCAATGATAGTTGGTACACCAACATACATATCGCTTAGACCGTATTCACCGCTAAGATGCGCCGCACATGGCAACAACCGACGCTTGTCTTTCAGATAGCTTTCCGCCATATCAATCGCGCTTGTTGCAGGGGCATAAAAAGCTGACCCTGTTTTCAAGAGGCCAACAATTTCTGCACCGCCGTCACGCGTGCGCTGAACGATTTGATCTATTTTTTCCTGTGTGGACCAACCCATTTTAATCAGGTCCGGGACAGGAATGCCTGCAACCGTTGAATAGCGGGTGAGCGGCACCATTGTGTCACCGTGACCACCAAGAACAAAAGTGGTTACATCTTCGATAGAAACATTAAATTCATCCGCAAGGAAATGGCTGAAACGAGAGCTATCCAATACACCCGCCATCCCACACACTTTATGTGTTGGCGGGCCAGAAAATTTCTGCAGCGCCCAAACC
>WFTS01000163.1 GCA_015485385.1 Kordiimonadales bacterium
CAAGAAAAGCGGGCGGGCTCTTGGGTAACGGTTCCTGTCCAAGCTGCGACTGCGCTGAAAATTGAAGAAGCAATTTTGGTACAGGCGCGCCGTCTGCGGCTTGAAAATCAATAAGGATTTCTGCGCCTGTTGGCTTCGGCTTTGGGCCAGAAAACCAAACTTAGGCGGCAGGGCGCTACCGAAACGGCCTGTCGTTGAATGTATTTGGAACAGACGACAGTTTGAAAGCAAACCGTCCCGGTTCCTCGTTCCCTTGATCACATGAGAAAAAACATGTCGCGCTATAATGCAAAGGCTACCGAAGCCAAATGGCAAAAAGTTTGGACAGACGCGAAAACCTTCCAAACCAACAGCTCATCCTCTAAGCCCAAATATTATGTGTTGGAAATGTTCCCCTATCCGTCAGGGCGCATTCATATGGGGCATGTTAGAAACTATACGCTTGGGGATGTGGTCGCGCGGTTTCGCCGGGCGAACGGCTTTGAAGTGCTGCACCCAATGGGATGGGACGCCTTTGGCATGCCCGCTGAAAATGCTGCGATGGAACATAAGGTTCACCCCGCCGATTGGACATACGATAATATTGCCAATATGCGTGATCAGCTAAAGCAGGTTGGTTTTGCGATCGATTGGGACCGCGAACTGGCTACCTGTGATCCCGCTTATTACGGTAAAGAACAGCAGATTTTTATCGATATGTTCAACGCCGGATTGGTGTACCGCAAGGAAAGCTGGGTTAACTGGGATCCGGTGGACAATACCGTTCTTGCCAACGAGCAAGTCATCGACGGCAAAGGCTGGCGCTCTGGGGCAGAGGTCGAACGCCGCAAGCTCTCTCAGTGGTTCCTTAAAATCACCGATTTTGCCGATGATCTGTTGGACGGCCTCAAGACGCTTGACCGCTGGCCGGATAAAGTGCGCTTGATGCAGGAAAATTGGATCGGTCGGTCTGAGGGTTTGAAGTTTGATTTCACAGTAGCGGAAACAGGCGAAAAATTGCCGGTTTATACCACGCGGCCCGATACATTGTTGGCGCTAGCTTTTGCGCCATTTCTGCTGACCATCCTATCGCTGCCAAGCTGGCTGAAGACAATGCCGAAATTGCTGCCTTTTGTGAAGATTGCCGTGCGGGCGGCACCACAGAAGAAGCGATCGAAAAAGGCGAGAAAAAAGGCTTTGATACCGGGCTGACGGTTGAACATCCGTTTGATAAAAACTGGAAGCTGCCAATTTATATCGCAAATTTTGTGCTGATGGATTACGGAACCGGTGCCATTTTCGCCTGCCCCGCCGGCGATCAGCGTGACCTTGACTTTGCCCGCAAATATGACCTGCCAGTTTTGCCAATTGTTCTGCCAGACGGGGAGGACGCGGCTGAATTTGATATTGGGGATGAGGCTTATACGGGGCCGGGCAAATTATATAACAGCCGTTTCCTTGATGGTATGGATACAGACACCGCCAAAGCCACAATGATTGACCGCGCCGAAGCCGAAGGCTGGGGCGAACGCACGGTAAACTTCCGCTTGCGGGATTGGGGTGTTTCGCGCCAGCGCTATTGGGGCACACCGATCCCCTTCGTGCACTGCGACGATTGCGGTGTGGTGCCAGTGCCAAGCGAGCAACTGCCCGTTAAATTGCCGGAAGATGTTTCTTTCGAAAAGCCCGGCAATCCTTTGGACCATCATCCAACATGGAAAAACACCAGCTGCCCATCCTGTGCCAAGCCTGCGCGCCGCGAAACCGATACAATGGACACATTTGTCGATAGCAGTTGGTATTTTTCCCGCTTTTGTACGCTTGATGATGATGTGCCATTTGACGGTGAGGCCGTGGATCAATGGTTGCCGGTCAAGCAGTATATTGGTGGTGTTGAACACGCTATTTTGCATCTCTTATATGCCCGCTTTTTCATGCGTGCGCTCAATTTCATGGGCCAGACAAAGGTAACAGAACCGTTTGAAGGCCTATTTACGCAGGGCATGGTCAACCATGTTACCTATAAAGATAGCGACGATCAGTGGGTTTTCCCTGAGATCGTGCGCCAGCGGGATGATGGCTCGTTGTTCCGGGGGGATACCGGCCTTGATGTCAGTGCTGGCCGTATTGAGAAAATGTCAAAATCAAAGAAAAACGTCGTTGACCCGGACGATATTATTGATCAGTACGGCGCAGATACCGCGCGCTGGTTTGTGCTTTCTGATAGCCCGCCTGAACGCGACCTTCTGTGGACAGAAGCGGGCATTGAAGGTGCTTGGCGTTTCACGCAGCGGGTTTACCGCATGGTTACTGAACCGCCACACCCGGTTGGGGCTATTGGTACAGAGATCCCCGATACTGTATCGGACAGCGCCCTGACCCTTAGAAAAATGACCCATAAAACCATTGTGGGCATCACAGCCGATATTGAGCATTTGCATTTTAACAAAGCCGTTGCGCGCATGTATGAATTTGCAAATGCAATCGGAGCCAAACTTAACGGTTCTGGTGCAGATGCGGTGATGCGCGAGGCCCTTGAGACCCTGACCATCCTTATAAGCCCAATGATGCCGCACTTAGCTGAAGAAATGTGGGCCGCCCTTGGTCATAAAAGCTTGGTATCAAACGCCGCTTGGCCAAAAGCCCTTGAGGCCCTGACGACAGATGATAGCATCACTATTGGCGTACAGGTAAACGGCAAGGTTAGGGATACGATCGAAATAACCAAAGATATGGCAAAAGAAGACATTGAAGCGCTGGCTATGGCAAGCGAGAAGGTGAACAGCTTCATAGATGGTAAAACTATTCGCAAAGTGATTGTTGTGCCGGGGCGCATTGTCAATATAGTGGCGAATTGATGCGGATATTATTAGGCATATCATTGTTGTTTTTGGCTGCCTGCGGCTTTACGCCCCTTTATGAGGCAGGCGGTTCTAGTGCTGTGATGCAAGAAAAATTGTCTGCCGTTGATGTGGCTCCTATCCCGGACCGTATTGGCCAAATCATGCGCAACCGGCTTTTGGACAGACTTAATGTGTCGGCCAAGCGTGACTATGAATTGCAGGTTGTGTTGACGCAGACTACCGAGGGCTACGGGGTCCGTCCGGACACGGCGATCACTCAAGAACAGCTTACACTGATTGCCCATGTGAAATTGGTGGCTTTGGCCGACGAGACTGTGCTGTTCGAGGAGAATATGCGCGCCCGTACGTCGTATGATCTGGTTTTATCGGATTTCTCTACCCTTATTCAGCGCGAAGACAGCGCCCGGCGTTTGGTCTTGCAGCTTGCGGAGCGCATCCACAGGCGGCTGGCGCTTCAGTTTGCGAACAATTGATATGCGGGGCCAAGCCGCATGAAAGTAAAACCGCGCGATATACAGCCGCTTTTGAAATCTGTTGGCAAAAATGTCCGGGCCGTTCTGGTTTTTGGGCGTGATGAAGGTTTGGCGCGAGAACGTGCTGATTTGATTTCAAAACAAATCGCCCCTGATCTGTCTGATCCGTTTCAAGTGGCCAAACCTGCCTTGAGCGATATTAAAGAACACCCCTCTATCTTGCTGGACGAGCTATCGGCCATTTCCATGATGGGCGGCAGGCGTTTGGTGCGTGTGGACGGCGCCGGGGTTGAAAGCACAGAAGCTGTGAAATTGGCGCTCGCTGGAGCGCAAGGCGACGGGCTTCTGGTGGTTACAGCGGGTGACATCAAGCCGACATCAAGCCTTAGAAAAACCTTTGAGGCCGCCAAAAATGCGCTTGCGATCCCCTGTTATGAGGATAACAGCCGCGACCTGATGGGGCTGGTGCATTCGGTTCTTGCTGACGCAGGGCTTACGGCGACGCAGGACGCTGTAGCTTATCTGGTAGACAATCTGGGAAGTGACCGCATGGTTTCGCGCGGGGAACTGGATAAGCTTGTGCTTTATAAGGGCGCTGAAGGCGGTCAGGTGACGATCGCTGATGCCGAAGCCTGTGTTGGGGACACGGCAGCGCTAGGGCTGAACCAGATTGCCGAGGCGGTGACGGCCGGGGATTTAAAAAGGTTGGAAAAACTGTTGGAACGGGCTCGCACCGCTGGCGAAAACGCGATTGCCATTTTGCGAACTTTGCAAAACCGCATGATGCGTATTCATTTGGCGCGCGGACACATGGATCAGGGCATGAGCGCGGGTGAGGCGCTGGGAAAATTAAGGCCACCGGTGTTTTATGCTGAACGCGACAGGTTTCAGCTAGAGCTGAACCGCTGGCAAACCCGCAAGGTTGAGCAAGCGTTGGATATTCTTATGGAAGCCGAGCTAGACTGCAAAACCACAGGCAACCCAGCAGACGTTATTTGTGCGCGCGCCCTGCTTAGGTTGACCAAAGCCGCACGTTAAAAGAAGGATGTCCTATGAAAATCTGTTTTTTTGGCGATAGTTTTACCAATGGTGTTGGCGATGATGAATGCCTTGGTTGGGTTGGGCGTGCTTGCGCACACCAGCGCAAAGCCGGGGCTGATCTGACCGTCTATAATCTTGGTATTCGCGGGAATACAAGTGCTGATATTTTAGGGCGGTGGCAGCAAGAGGCGCGGGCGCGCATGGCTGCGGGAGAGGACGCAAAGCTGGTGTTTTCGTTTGGTACCAACGACTGCGCCAAAGGCGAGGACGGGCGTGCAAGGCTTGCACAAAACGACCGGCTGAAAAACGCGCGCGCCATATTGGTGGCAGCGCCCAAACTGTGGCCCACTTTGTTTGTAGGACCGTTACCAATTGCTGGAGATCTGGTTGCGAACAAGCGCTTGTCTGATCTGTCGCGCCAAATTGGGGTGTTTGCCAAAGCGCACGGTGTCGAATATTTGGATGTTTTCACACATATGCACACAAATGACACATGGCAAAAAGAATGCGCGGATGGCGACGGTGTCCATCCGGGAAGCGCTAGTTACCAAGCAATAGCAGACATGGTTTGCGCTTGGGATGCATGGCAATCCTGGTTTAAATAGGGCGGCGGCTTACAGGTGGGTGGCCGATAAAACCAAAGACTATCTTTGAAATTTGTACATTCTATCAATGTGATATATAAATCACTTATGGGGTGTTTTGATCATAAGAGCCTGAAGTTTTGTCGCGCACCGGGGAAGAAAATGAAAGGGTGTTGGCATGATGCAGTTTGACAGCGTGATTGGCACCGAAACAACTACGCGTGATAAATTGGCGGTTGCGGCGCTCGCTGAATTTAACCGTGACGGTTATAGTGGCACCAACACGAATAAAATTGCCCGTTCCGCCGGGTTTGCCCCGCAAACTTTCTACCGGAATTTTACCAATAAATTGGATGCTTTTTTGGCTGCCTATGAGGAATGGCAGCGCGAAGAAAGGCGTTTATTTAGCGATACGCTTTCTGATACGGGCCGTTATTCCATTGAGGTTGCCGCTGAATTTTTACAGTTTCACCGAGACTATGCTGTGTTTCTTGCCAGCTTATCCAAGTTGGCAGCAGACTATAGTTTGGTGGCTGATGCGCGCGCAAACAGCCGTCAGCGCCAAATTCTTTCTATCGCATCAGGACGCCCCGCCGTAGGGCAAGACCCGGCTGAAATTCTTGCAGCCTTGCTGGCGGCGGAAGCTATAACGGACGGGGTTGCGCTGGGGTATTTTGATGTGTACGGCGATGAAGACACACAGTTAGGCTTGATCGCAGATGCTATTCAGCGCCTGATGCCGATCGGGGCATAGACGCGTTCAAGCCTAAAATCGGATGTATGATCCGTTTCATGCCAACAAGCTATATGTTGTCTTGTACGACTTTTTAGGCAAGTCCTTGGATTTGTACAAAGCACCTACAGGGCGTTAGAGCGCCACTTGAGTAAAATTTCGTTGGAAAGACCATAGTTGTCTGGAACGTCTTTAAGGGCGTGGTCGCCGATATAAAAAACCGGCGGCCCTTGCGAGCGCCGGTTTTTCTTGGGAGTTTCCTCCAAATTTCTTGCCGAAAACCCTAGTTCAGGTTGATCGGCGCAGGTGCGCCGTCTTCGGCAGGGGCTGCAGCCGCGTCGCCTTGTTGGGCTTCTTGCTCTAGCTGTGCGCGGTATAAACCTTCAAAGCTGATTGGCTCTAAAAGCAGTGGCGGGAAACCACCGTCGCGTGAGGCATCGGCTACGATCCGGCGCGCGAACGGGAACATCAAGTTCGGGGCTTGGATCAGCAGGAATGGCTTGAGCGCATCCTCTGGAACATTGCGAATACCAAACAAAGCACCGTAAGCTAGCTCAACAACAAAAGCCACTTGCTCGGCGCCCTCTTCGTTTTTATGGGTCGCCTTGGCAGAGATTTTCAACTCTACTTCAAACACTTCCTCATTAACCTTGCGCGCGCCAACATTGACATTAACATCAATAGCGGGCTTGGCATTGCCCATTGTCTGCAGGCTTGCAGGGGCGTTTGGGTTTTCAAAAGAAAGGTCACGGACATATTGTGCCAAAACGCCAGCTTGGGGTGCATCGCCGCCTTCAGGAGCCGGTCCACCTACAGGTGTTTGTGCATTATCAAAATCATTCTCAGCCATTTTATCACTCTTTATTATTTGTCTCTAAACTGTGTTTGTTGGCCCTAAGCACACCCGGAGCCACTTTTATTGGGTGAACGGCTAGCATGGTTTCCCTTTGGGAACAACACGGAAAGCACCGTCAAGGGCAGGATTTTATGATTTAGTCTGGCTCTGTGCCTTTTTTGATAGATGTTGAAGCTGGCCTTGGTGCTTTTGGGCCAAGGGTGGTGTCACTTTCAGCTTGATCGCTATGTGTGAATTCCCCGTCAATTGTAACGCCCCTGCCCTGACCTGCCCCGTTTTTGTCTGTATCATGATCATGTGCAGTGTTGTAAGGGGTGCTTTGGTAGGTTGTGCTGGTAAAGCGTACGCCGCTGTTCCAGTTGGCTTTCGTCATTATCCGGGCCATGCCAGCACGTCCCAGCATCAGCCGAACGAAGGGAAACAACAATAAAGCCCCAAAGAAATCCGTGATAAACCCCGGGATAAAAAGGAAAATCCCCGCGATCAGCAAGAAAAATCCGTGGATAAGATTTGCTCCGACGGGCTCTCCGGTGCGGGTTTTTGCCTGCATGTCTTGAAACACCCGCAGGCCTTGCATCCGCACCAGCGACAACCCCACACCTGCGGTTAATAGGCAGAGGGCAACAGTGGGCAAGGCACCAATGTCTGCGCCTACATCGATTAACACCGATAGCTCCAGCACTGGAATGCCAATGATTATTAAAAATATGATCAACGCCATTTCTTGTTCTTTTCTTTAAAGTCCCCTATCTATAAGGGCATGATAGTGCGCTGCTTCAATAGGGGCTTTAAA
>WFTS01000164.1 GCA_015485385.1 Kordiimonadales bacterium
CAGTATCTGCCGGTTTTTCCCACGCATTCGCTTGGAACTGAGCATCAACCGGTGTTTTCGCTAAGTGGTTGGTATAATTGGACAAAGCCTTTGTCGCAATCAATGTAATCACCCCGAAAAGATGTTCTTTTGTATAGCCGGCGCCGTGAAATTCTGCGAGATCTTGATCACTAACCTGACCGTGGTTATTGCGCATTTTGCGGGTGAAACTTGCCAAAGCTTCCAACTTGGCATCAGGCAATTTAGTCCCGGCGCGCAACGCTGCGGTAATGTCCTCCGGCACTTTGTCAAAGCCCGAAATGGTTGTGTGAGCAGCAACACAGTAACGGCAGCCCGCCTCAAAATTATTCACTTGATAGACCACTTGGCATTCCACCGGGTTCAAACCGGTTTTCGGCGCAAGACCTGCCAGTGTTTGGTAAGCCTCTAAAATTGCTGGAGATTCCGCCATAACCCCATGAAGGTTTGGAACAAAACCAAAAGACTTCACCGAATTTTCAAGCAAAGGCCTAGACCCTTCTGGCGCGGTTTCTGCTGTATGAACATTGTAATTTTTCACGGTACTACTCCCATAATGCTGGCTGAAATAATCATTTTAACAGGCCATTTTTTCGAAAGGCCTGCCGGTGATTTTCACCATATGGGATGCGGGAGGGCCGTGACCAGCATTTTTTGTACAGTACTGTACATTATCACGAATAAGTGACCACCAAACCAGCAGTCAGCACATAAAATTCACGAAAAATGGCTGGCAATTCTGTCCCTGATATTTTCCCGTAAGTTCATGTAAAATATAGACATATCTCGATTATGATAATTGCCGCCAAATATGCCCGCATTCATATAGTCCTGCTCTGGCAGGCTTATTTTTAAAAACCCGTCTGCGTCCAAATAGGCTTGCACACCCGGTGTGACAGGGGCGAACAACTCTGTAGCCTTCAATCCTACACTATCGTCGGGTCCGGGCAAATAAAGTTTAGACAATAGCGACGGCTCGATTACGCCGACCACACCGAAGCCTTGATGCTCTGAAATGCTGGACGGCGTGTTGAGTGACCAGTTCACAGGGTTAATGCCAACAACGGTTTCACCGCCGCGCTGGACCCATGTGTCCCCCAATTTATGCTCGGCGCCGTCGGGTTGGTTTTTAGCGTCGGTCCCATCAAGATAGGTATCATAGGCGATAAAAACACCGGTATCCTGTGCGCCTTTTGCGGGTGTAACATTCTGTGCAAAGCTGGCCGCCGCCGCTTTTGTGATCTTAAAGCCCAACAAATAAGCAGCAATCAATTGTGATTTCAGCGCGGGAGCAAACCCACCGGCAAGCAACCGCATCAAGTGACCCGTCCCTTGACTGTGCCCCGCCAAAATAAACGGCCTGCCGTTATTTTCATGCGCCAGATAATGCCGAAAGGCAGCAACAACATCACTATAAGCCAAATCAAGCGCGGCGCGGCCATTTTCATTTGCTGCAAAAAACGATATCAATGTTGCCTGCCGGTAGCGCGGGGCATAAATACGGCAACTGCCGTTAAAAACACTGGTCTGACCCGGCAGGATCAATTCGGAAACCATCTCGCTCGCGCGGGTGCTGCCAAAGGGCAGCGTGATATCTTCGTTCCAGTTGTCTGTTCCAACAAAAGTTGTGGGATGGACATAAAAGACATCGACCAAGGCTTTGGACGGTTTGATCGCGGGCATACAGGCAGGCGCAAAAGCCGCCTTGCCCATGGCCTCTGGCCTTGCGGCCCAACTTGAGGCTAACGCATAATCCGGCGCCGGTGGAACACTGCTTTTGTTAAAAGCCGCCGACGGCGTAATGCCGCGCAACCATAAATCCAGTTTAGATGGCTTTTTGTCGTTAGATGGCTTTTCATCTTTAAGTGGCTTTTTATCTTTAGTTAGCTTTTTACCGTGCAAAATTTATGCTCCTAAATCTATGTATGCCGCTTGGCCTTCCCCAAAATAGCTAGCGCAAAAGTCGCGCCTGTCCACCATGGCGTCAAACGCCTCAGCCATGCCTTACACAACAGCGCAGCACTAAGGCCTCTTGCGCCGATAACTTTTTGGTGACACACAAGATTTTCCAGTGAAAAAGCCTCACACTCAGTTCACCGCAACAAACAAACACTTAACCGCAAAAGCCACTCAGGCCCGCGCAAACATGGCATTTAACGCAGCCGTTAGCTTAATTGTTAACGCAATCGGGGCAATAAAATAATATGCGAGGAACCCGGACTATGCGCTTAAAGCGCCTAACATTTTTGCGGCGCTGGCAACAGCGTAGAGGCTGCCGCTATTTTGCCCGCCCTATGGTGCTGGTTAGTCTCTGCGCGGCATCTGCGGTTGTGCCTGCTTTGGCACCCTCTGCTGTGGCTCAAAACGGGGCACAAACTGGGGCACAATCTGGGGCACAAAATACGGGCGACACGGCGACTGATATGCAAGGCGTAACCAAGGGCGAGGCGCCGGGCAAGGGCACTCAAGTCGCCATTGATACGACCGCAAAATCAAAATCGGCGGCCAATGTTTTTCCCGCTGCCTTTTTCGATCAATATACCCCTCAAAATGCCCTTGAAATGATCCAGCGTCTGCCCGGATTTTCCTTCCGACAAGGCTCGAACGTGCGCGGATTTGGCGGATCGGCTGGCAATGTATTGATCGACGGCGCACGGCCTACATCCAAAACCGGCGGGCTTCGCTCGGCGCTCTTACGCATCCCGACAGCGCAAGTTGACCGGATCGAAATCCTACGCGGCGGTATCTCAAGCGGCGAAGCAGCCGGACAATCCACTGTGGCCAATGTGATCCGCAAAAAGGGCGGAACCAGCGGACGCTGGGCGCTGAAGTTCCGGCGCGCACCAGACGGACATATCAGCCCCAATTTAGAATATGCGCTAACCACCAGCTTGGGCGCGTGGGACACATCATTTGACCTTGATGTTGGCACGATGGGCAATAACCGCGAAGCCATCATTGACCGCCTAGACGCCGAGCAAACGCTTATAAAGTCCAGTCGCGAAGATCAGGCTACCCGGCCAAGATGGCTTTTTGTCAACGGCGAAGGCGCACGACCGTTCGCGGGCGGAAAGTTAACAGTGAACGGGCGTATTGGCGGCAGCCGGTTTACCAGCAATACCACCCGCGCAGGC
>WFTS01000165.1 GCA_015485385.1 Kordiimonadales bacterium
CATACGCACATCTAAGCCGCTTTGGCAAAGGCATCAAAAAGGGGCGGCGCGTTCGGCAAGGACAAATCATCGGCTATGCCGGGTCCACAGGTCGTGTAACTGCTGCACATCTCCATTATGAGGTGCTTGTTGACGGCCATCAAGTCAACCCGATGCGCCTGAAACTTCCAACTGGGAAAACTCTCAAACGCGGCGAAAAAACGGCCTTTAACCGCCTACTGACAGCCATAGAGACAGACATCGGCCAGATAAGAAAAACAAACCTGGCGTCTCGCAATTTGTCGCAAAAAAACATGACCACCGCCTCTGTTAAGCCCATTACAGCCGGTGACTGATTTCTCTAAATGATCAACCGGATGATCAACTGAGCCATCAAGCAGGCGATCAACTGGCTTGAATTCCGGTCCGTCTTCAGACAGTATGCCGGTGGTTTTCAAAAGAGGGTTGTTATGTTTTCTATACGTCTTGGGTCATTTTTAGTCGCTGTTATGCTCGGCGTGCTTTCCGTTACATCTGAAGCAAAAGCGGTAGCGCAGGATACAGAGGCCTCGCTGAATGACTTGCTCGCCTGCGACAAAATCAAAAACCCCAACGACAAACTCAACTGCTTTAATGCCGTTGTTGCAATCCTGAAGCAGGAAAAGGCCTCAGGGGGCGGCGCTTCCTCGCGACCAAAAGCCACCCAGAAAAATTTTGGGTTTCAACAGAAGGATATTGACCGCAGAAATCGTAAATCCAAACGCGGCATCAAAAAGAAATTTAACGAGCGCACCTTTGGTATCCAGCAAATTTGGAAGAATGCGATCGGCAAATATTATTTCCTGCTTGATAATGGCCAGCTATGGAAAGAAACCGATGGCTCTCGGGTGCAAATCAGTAAAAAAGCCAAAGAAGTCCGCATCAAGAAAAGCAGCTTTGGGGGGTACAGGGCATATTTCAAAGGTAAGAAGCAACCTGCAAACGTGAAGCGTATACGCTAACCTTCTTATTTCGCCATGCGAAAACACGCTTGGGTTGTTTAGAGTTCAGACACAATCTGTACAGGCCTAACACAGGAAAAATATTTTTCCTGTAAGGGTTAATGAAGCGTTAACCCGTTTAAGCGCCCCAAAAATTTCTTTTGCAACTCGTCCGCACTGGATGTTCAAATTCCTAGAAAATACCCGCCGCCGCCAAACGCTCAGGCCGTCTTTTACACACCAAATAGTATAATCAACTAAACGAATTGATGTGTCCCGTAAGCAACAGTCTGAAAACCCTCTTCACCATGTAGCAGAGGCGTTGGTTCTAAACCCCTTTACTTACTACCTAATTCTTTCGTTTATGAAAGGTGCTTTTGGGCACCCCCGACCTTCCTGCGGCTTCTTCAGTCAGATCAAGGGTAGGCGATATGGGGTAGGTTTTTATTATTCTTGGGAGGAATGAATGTCTCACACTGATGAGTTTAAGCGCCGACTTAGGCTGGGCACGGCATGTGCTCTGGTAAGTACGCTTGGTATCGTCGGCATCAACCCTGCGTATGCGCAAGATGCTGATACGGACGAAGATGAAGATGTTGCAGTTGAAGAAGTTGTCGTAACAGGTTCGCGTATTAAGCGTTCTAACTATGATACATCTGCACCTATTATCGCACTTGATAAACAAACATTGGATGATCGCAACTTTACAAATGTTGCTGATCTCTTGAACGAAGTGCCTGCGTTTGGTGCACCCGCTGCTAGCCCTGACGGCGCACAGGGTGGTTTTGCCATCGGTCAAAATGTTGTTAACTTTTTGGGCCTTGGCAGTAACAGAACGCTAACCGTTGTAAATGGTCGCCGTTTTGTAACCAATAACCCTCCTGTTCCTGGCGGCAGTAGTCTTAGTGCTGGTTTGCAAGTTGATTTTAACGTCATTCCAATCGCACTTATTGAGCGTATTGATACCCTGATGCTGGACGGTGCCCCTGTTTATGGTTCTGACGGTATCGCTGGTGTTATCAACGTTATCCTTAAAGATGACTATGAGGGCTTTGAAGTTTCTGGCACTTATGGCTCATCCGATCAAGGCGACGGCAAAAGCTACCAAATCCAAAGTGTCTTTGGTGGTAACTTCGCTGATGGCCGCGGTAACGCTGTTATATCTGTGGAATATAATGTTCAAGATGGCCTACGCGGCATTGATCGCCCTGAGTTCCGTAAGAACAACCCATTTGCCCGCAGAAATCCTGCAACCGGTGAAATCCGCGTTTCAAACGCTGACGGTTCTGGACGTGGTTTCATTACGCAGGCTCTGGGTGATTTTGGTGCCATCTCAATCGACGGTACTTTCTTCTTGCCGACTATTGGCTTTGGCGGCGATGCAAACGGCAACTTCTACGAATTTGATGCGGCCGGTAATGTAATCCCATTTATTGTTGGCGAACGCATTCCTGGTTCAAGTGCCTTTTTCGCCAACGGCGGTAGTGGTAGTGACCTCTTCGATAATGTTGGGCAAATCCTAACAGAATCAGAGCGCATCAATATTGGCGGTCTGGCTCATTATGATATCAATGACAGTGTCACTGCTTTCACTGAATTTGTATTCCAAAACTCAACCGCCATCGAATCGTCCCAACAGGATGATATTTTGGCCGGTATTTTTGGCCCATCTGATCAAGGCGCGCCGCTCTTTACGCTTGATAATCCATTCCTGAATGATCAAGCACGCGGTGTTCTTCAGGCAGCTGGCGCAACCACTTTTGGTGTGAACCGGTTCTTGGGTCCAATTGTTGGCGGCGGTGAAAACTCTAACGAGGCCTTCACATGGCGCGTTGTTGCTGGTTTCCGTGGTGATTTTGAATTCGCCAACAGAGACTTTTCTTGGGAAGTTTCAGCAAACTTTGGTCAATCTGACCTTGAAACTCAAAACCGTTTGATCAACACGGACCGCTTGATCAATGCGCTGAATGTGCGCGGCCTTACTGAGCAAGATTTGCTGGATACAAATGGCGGTGCGGATTTGGATGACTTTTTTGCCATTCGTAACGGCGCGGTTGTTAGCCTGGCTTCAAGTAACCCCGCAACAGCGGCTCGCGTAGGCGACATTATCTGTCAGGGTAACTTTGATCAAGCCACTGGCGCATTGCCGCCCCCACCGGTAAACGGCACTGGCGGCAATCTGTTCAATGACGAAAACCGCGGCTTGGATGGTTGTGTTCCCTTGAACTTGTTTGGCGACCAAGCTGCTCAAGAAGCGCGCGATTTTGTGTCTGACCTAGGTCTTGATACATCTGATACAGAACAGCGTGTCTATGAAGCATCCCTGTCAACAGGTAACCTATTCTCGTTGCCTGGTGGTGATGTTGGTGCTGGTTTCAGTTATATCAACCGGAAAGAAACAGGGTCCTATCTGCCTGGCGGTCGTTTGGCGCTTGCCCTTGGACAAGGGGATCCATCTGTACCTTCTTCTGGTTCCTTTGAAACCAACGAGGTTGGCGCAGAATTTATCATTCCGATTATCGGAAATGATATGATCCCATTTGTGAACTCACTGACATTCGAACCTAAAGTTCGGTATGTTGATAACTCAATTGCTGGTACAGATTATACCTATCACCTTGGTGGCCGTATGACAGTGTTTGATTTCATCTCTTTCCGGGGTGGTTATACACGGTCTATTCGTTCTCCTGGTTTGCAGGAAATCTTCGATCCTGTTCTTGGTGCACGCGGTTTCGTTAGTGATCCATGTGACAGCCGCAACATTGACGCAGGTCCTGACGGCGATGATCCAAACAGCAACCGTCGCCAAAACTGTGCTGCGGTTGGCATTGATGTAGACACATTCCTGTCACGGGCTGTGAACTTGTCAATTGCGGGTCAAAGCTCAGGCAACCCTGATCTTCGCAACGAAAAATCTAACTCCTATTCTGTAGGTGTTGTTCTACAACCTGAAAAATGGATCCCTGGTTTGCAGGTTTCTGCGGATTATATCAATGTTACGATCAATGATCGTATCTCGAATATTTCACAGAATGCGGCGATTGCGGCTTGTTTCGACAGTGCAGAATTCCCGTCTGATATCTGTAATGCACACACCCGTGATTCCGCTGGTCAGATCACCTTCTTCACACGTAGTTTCCAGAACGCGTCTTTCTCTAAGTTTGAAGGCGTTCAGATGAACTTGAAGTATGACGTTGATGTTGCTGACGCTTTTGCTTTATTCAGCAAGGATGCGGCGAAAAGTGATTATGGTCAATTTACATTCCGGGCAAATATGTTCCGGCGCATAACCAATATTTTCCAGGTTACCTCAGCCAACCAAATTATTAATACGGTTGGTCGTCGTGGTCAGGAAAAATGGTCAGGCAACTTTGACTTCATCTATGGTTATGAGGACTTCCGTCTGTTCTGGCGCATGAACTTTACAGATGCAATTGATCTGGATGTGCAGGACCGTGATAACTTCATCTTCTTCAATACAGACGGAGAGGTCATCACGAAGCTTGGAGATCGCTGGATCCATAATGTGACACTTAGCTATCAACTTGCTGAGAATGTCACAGCATCAGCAACAGTGAACAACCTGTTTGAGCGCAAAGGTAGCATTACTGAACGTGCTCACCTTGGTGGGAACCCACGCGGTTTCGACGAATTGTTCGGACGGTCTTTCCGTTTCTCACTGCGTACAAAATTCTAATCGCCTTTATTAAGCGATCGGTTGAAACGGGGCCTTCGGGCCCCGTTTTTTTATGCCTGTCTTCAGTATGAAATAAAAACGGGCACCACCGGGAGACAGCCCCGCAGTCCCCCCTCTATAGTCTTTTCAACTGAGTTTTACTGAAAGGGCCTTCAAACGCCTCGCGGGCTTTGCCTAAGAGCTTTGGCGGTTTCACCTGTAAGCTGGTGGGCGCAGTCGCGCCCCCTATGATCACAACAAATGGGGGGGGATCACAAATGGGGAATTTATGCTTTGACGCACTATAGACGAACTTGATTGAATATTCTGACGTGAAAAGCCTACGACTACAGGGGCCAGATTACTGCTACTGGAAGATCAATATTTTTGAATATTGTCGAACCGACGCTTTACAACATGGTCGTTAGCATCATCAAGGGCTTTCCGAAGCGCAAATTCACCAACAGGTTTAACAAGGCACTGAACAAATTTTCCGTCTTGTTCAACCACACGGGTATCTTCTGCCGTGTCCTTGGGATTCAGCATCATCACACAAGCGGTAAAGGCGCTTATCTGCTGCATATCTTGGATCAGTTGCGATCCACTTGTACCGTCTATACTTTCTGTGGTGACCAAAACATCAATCATATCCGCCTTTAAGATCGCGCGGGCCTCCTCGCAGGTTTGAACGATTTTAAGGTTATAGCGTGCACCAAGTCGCGAAAGGACACGGCCAAATTCGCTTGGGTCCGCAACCGCGAGAACGTTCGCTTGTGCCACCTTTGAAACAGCCACCGCCGCCGCGCCGACAAGACCATTTGTCGTATGGCTAACAAGCGTTCCGTCCACAGTTATTTGAGCGCCCATCGTATCTAGAACGGCCCAAGAATGGCTATCGATCACAGATAGGTCTACCGGATTGTCAAGCGACAAGAAATTCTGGCGCATGATGCGTTCTACCAGCGTGGACCCTATGGTGATACTATCCCGTTCATCAAATTTGGTGAATGTTACCGACAAACCAACAAGCGCTATCTCACCCGTTTTTTCATCCAAAACTGGCAGCATCAGCCACTCTACATCCTTGTGACGGTGGCCGTGACAAACGCGTGACAACCGAGCCATCCCAATATTCTGGCGAAAACATGGCATAAGAAGGCTCATTTGCAGGGCCTTCAGCGCTAACGGGAATAGATCGGTCAGCGGCTTGCCCACAGAATCACTGTTCAACACTTGTGCATATTGCTCACCGCAATAAGATAAAACAATATCTCCGTGCTGTAGTTTGAATATCAAGCCACATTCACCGTAGCTAGCAAGCACGTCACCAGAGAATGCGTCAAGGCTAGGCAAAGCATCACCTTGCCGACTTTCTTCCCAATATTGGAAGAACTTGTTACAGAGATCATGTTGCATGATTATTTCGCCCCCCAGCCTATAGTTGCCTCACGCTACTACCAGCAAGAGTTTTTTGCCAGCGGAAATAATGCGTTACCCTGCTTAATATATGGTAAAAATTTAACGCGGCGCCCAAATTATTGAGCACCGCGTTCTTATTTTAATATTATCCTAGAGCCTTGACCCTCGGCGATTAAGCCGCATCAACGTCTTTGTTGGGCTGTAAAAATGTCAAACCATTCGGGCCTAAATCAACCGTTACATGGCTGCCATTTTCCAGATCCCCTTGCAAAATCAACTCTGCCAATGGGTCTTCTACATGCTTTTGGATGGTCCGCTTTAATGGCCGAGCGCCGTAAACCGGATCATAGCCAGCGTCTGCCAGCCAGTTCACGGCCTTATCGCTAAGATCCAAAGTAATGCCCCGGTCATCCAAACGCTTTTGCAGCCGGTTAAGCTGGATATGGACAATATCGCTCATATGGCTGCGGTCCAGCCGGTGAAACAGAATGATGTCATCCAGCCGGTTTAAAAACTCCGGCCTAAAGGCGGCTTTCACTGCATCCATAACCTGCCCGCGCACTTCCTCAATAGAGGCGCCGTCAGGCAATTCTGCAATGAACTGCGAGCCAAGGTTAGACGTAAGGATGATCACAACATTGCTGAAATCCACTGTGCGTCCTTGCCCATCTGTCAAGCGCCCATCATCCAAGACCTGCAACAAGACATTAAAGACATCCGGGTGCGCTTTTTCCACTTCATCAAAAAGTATCACCTGATAAGGCTTGCGCCGTACCGCTTCGGTAAGCACACCGCCTTCGTCATAACCAACATAGCCCGGAGGCGCACCGATTAAACGACTAACGGAATGTTTTTCCATAAACTCAGACATATCAATGCGAACCATGGCCGTATCGTCATTAAACATGAAAGACGCAAGCGCCTTCGTAAGCTCGGTTTTACCAACCCCGGTTGGCCCTAAGAACAAAAAGCTGCCAAGGGGCCGGTTAGGATCTTGAAGCCCTGCCCGCGCGCGCCGTACAGACCGTGCAACAGCCTCAAGGGCATCCGCTTGTCCAACCACACGCTTGCCAAGCTCATGCTCCATCTGCAACAGCTTCTCACGCTCACCTTCCAGCATTTTATCAACCGGAATTCCGGTCCATTTTGCCACAACATTCGCAATATCTTCTGCGGTTACTTCTTCCCGCAACAAGCTATTTTCGCCCGTATCCACAGGGGCTTTCAGACGTTCCTCCAGTTGCGGAATAACGCTGTGTTGCAATTCACCTGCTCGCGCATATTGGCCTGTGCGTTCGGCTTGCTCTAGTTCAAAACGCGCGCGGTCAAGCTGTTCTTGCAATAGTTTCCCACCTGCGATCTTGTCTTTCTCAAGCTGCCAGCGATCTGTCAATTCTGCAGAAGACTTCTCCAAATCGGACAATTCTTTCTCAATGTCCTTTAGGCGCGCCTTGGCATCGGCATCTTTTTCTGCCTTCATAGCCTCGCGCTCGATCTTCAATTGCATGATCCGGCGATCAAGCTCGTCGATCTCAATCGGCTTGCTCTCGGTTTCCATGCGCAGACGACTTGCAGCTTCGTCCATTAGGTCAATGGCTTTATCCGGCAAGAAGCGGTCCGTGATATAACGGTGCGACAGTGTGGCAGCGGCCACAAGCGCGCCGTCAGTAATACGCACCCCGTGGTGCAATTCATATTTTTCCTTCAGGCCGCGCAGGATTGAGATTGTATCATCCTTGCTAGGCTCCAACACCATAACCGGTTGAAAGCGGCGCTCTAGGGCGGCATCTTTTTCAACATATTTACGGTATTCGGTCAGTGTGGTCGCACCAATACAGTGCAATTCACCCCGTGCAAGCGCAGGCTTAAGCAAATTAGAGGCGTCCATAGCGCCATCAGTTTTGCCAGCCCCCACAAGAGTATGCATTTCATCAATGAACAAAATCACATCGCCGTCACCGTGTGCCACTTCTTGCAGCACACCCTTCAAGCGCTCTTCAAATTCACCGCGATACTTGGCGCCTGCGATCAAGGCTCCCATATCCAGTGACATAATGCGCTTGTCCAAAAGGCTGTCTGGCACATCGCCGTTTGCGATCCTAAGAGCCAAACCTTCAACGATCGCCGTTTTACCAACGCCGGGTTCCCCGATCAGAACCGGGTTATTTTTGGTCCGGCGGGACAATACCTGAACGGTGCGGCGAATTTCTTCATCACGGCCAATGACCGGATCCAGCTTGCCTTCTTTTGCTGCGGCGGTGAGATCTTGCGCAAAACGCTTGAGCGCATCAAAACCATCTTCAGCGCTTGCGGTATCTGCTGTACGACCTTGACGCATATCTTCAATAGCTTTCGTTAATTTATCTGCACCAACTCCGGCTTCCATCAAAAGCTTACCAGCGGTACATTTGGGGGTTAAAATCAATGCCAGCAACAGCCGCTCGGCGGTTACATATGTATCCCCAGCCTTCTCTGCTGTTTCTTCTGCTTTGGCAAATACCTTTGCGGTGATCGGTTCCAGATGCAATTGGCCAGCGCCAGAGCCTTCAACACTAGGGAGCTTTGCCAGCTCGGCTTCTACCGCAGTCAGTGCTGATTTTGGATTTCCGCCTGCCGCAATAATTAAAGTAGACGCAAGGCCTTCGCGGTCATCTAGCAGTGCTTTAAGCAGGTGTTCGGGCGTAAAGCGTTGATGATTCTCCCGAACAGCAATTGTTTGTGCAGCCTGAATGAAGCCCCGACTGCGGTCTGTAAATTTTTCCATATTCATGTGTCTATAACCCCATGATTTTACTGTGTCCTCATAATCGAGCAACACATTTTGCTAAAATAAGCGCCCCGTTTGGGCACGCTACTTCAGTGTATGTGGGCATAGTATCGCCCTTACGCAAGGGCCAAGCAAAAATTCTCAAACACAAAATTTATAAAAAAAGGCGGGCCATTTAGCCCACCTTTATAGTTTTACAATCTTAACACTTACTGTCTGCTCAACATTGGCCATAAACCTTCTGTTTCAGAAGGTCTAATCCCTATGCTGCGGCATCCCCTTCAGGGGTTTGCGTAGAGGCGGCGGCTGCTGTTTCAGAACTAGCATCTTGTGCAGAGGCCTGCTCGGATGTGCTGGCACGACGGCGCGGGGCGCGACGTTTCGGCTTTTCATCTGTGACCTCTGAGCTCACAGCCTTTGAACCCGCATCAAGTTCAGGATGTACTTCTACCGGCTGTTCGCTTGAGGCTAAATCGACGGGTATAGTTTTCTCGCCGTCAAGCAAAGCATTGTCGCTGCTGTTGTCTTGATCTGGCATGCCCGATTCAGAGCCTGCATCCGCAGGCTTGTTCTGACGATGATCACGCCGGCCACGACCTTTGCGCGGCTGCTGACGATCATCTTTTTCGCTTGAGCTTGATTGTTCACGCTTATTGGATTGCTCGCGGTTATTATTTTGTTCGCGCGTATTCGTTTGTTCGCGGCTGGTTTGTTCATTCACAACGCGCTGATAATGATCTGCGAATTGCAAATAATATTCCGCATTTACACGGTCCCCTGCCTGCAAAGCATCCCGAGCTTGTGTTTTATATTTCTCAAGCAACTGTTTAGGGTTGCCGCGTGGTCGGTTTTCGGAGCGGTTTCCGCCGCCTCCGCCGCCACCATTTCTGCCACCTTTTCGAGGGGCAGGACGTCCACGCTGTTTGCGCGCGTTTTGGGCCTGTTTCATATGAAATCTATACCAAATATTTTGAAATTTGAGTAAAGCGGCAAAATTCAATCTGCCAAGTGTCCGATATCAATATTCTAATGTGTTCGGATATCTGTCTGCACTGCCACTATTAATGGGGCAAATTGCTAAAGACAAAGCTATCCTAACGGCAATATTCCAAGTTTCCAAGGCTGAATCGTTCAAATGTGTGATTTTTTCCCGCTGACGATACGCTCCACCCCTGGAAAATCACGCCACACCTTCACATCCTCAAAGCCGAAATGTATAAATAAATCAAATACATCGTTGGCTTGCAAGACCCCAACTTCAACGGCCAACATGCCATTTTGCATCAGATATTTGGGGGCCATTTCAGCAATGATCCGGTATGGCTCAAGGCCATCTTCTCCACCATCAAGTGCTAAAACAGGCTCGTGATCTCGCACACCCGCCATTAAAATCGCTATATCTTCGGACGGAATATAGGGTGGATTCGCTACAATTGCCGTGAAAGGTCCATCTGCTTGTGTAAGCCCGCTAAACCAGTCGCTGACTTTAAAAACAGTGCGGCCAGCCAAACCTAGCTTTTGTGCGTTTAACTTCGCCACATCCAGTGCCTCGGGTGAAATATCCACACCAACACCAGCCATAAGGGGGCGTTCATCCAGAATGCTGAGTAAAATACAGCCTGTTCCTGTACCTAAGTCTAAAATATGACCTTCATCCGGAAAGTCTCCGAGCACCACCTCAACCAGCGTTTCCGTATCTTGTCGCGGGATAAGAACATGCTTATTGACTAAAAAATCATGGTTCCAAAAGGGTTGTGAGCCTGTGATATAAGCCACAGGCTCGGCGTGCATATAACGTACTTTCAAGGCTTCATATGTCTCCAACTCGGCAGAAGTTGGTGGTATTTGGCGGGTGAATAAAGCCATGCGTTCAATACCAAGCACATGCGCCAAAAGTATTTCTGCATCAAAGCGCGCGGTATCGCATGCGTGTGTTGCAAATAGGTCCGCTGTTTCTTTCAGTAAAGCTGAAAGCGCTGGCAGCATTATAACGCCGCTTCCATTTCAGAAAGTTTCGCCGCCTGATCCTCGGTTATCAATGCTTCAACCATTTCAGACAAACCATCCCCCGCTAAAATCGCATCCAATTTATGCAATGTGAGGCCTATCCTGTGATCTGTCACGCGGCCTTGCGGGAAATTATAGGTGCGTATGCGCTCAGACCTATCCCCTGAGCCAACCTGTGATTTACGGTTTTCAGAACGTTCGCTATTGATCTTCTCCCGTTCCATATCAAACAGGCGCGCCCGTAGTATTTTCATCGCTTTATCTCGGTTTTTATGCTGCGATTTTTCAGATTGCACCACCATAATACCAGTTGGTAGGTGGGTGATGCGCACAGCACTATCGGTGGTATTGACATGCTGACCACCAGAGCCTGACGCCCGCATGGTATCAATGCGCAGGTCTTCTGCACGCAGATTGATATCCACGTCTTCGGCCTCGGGCAATACTGCAACTGTCGCCGCACTTGTATGGATGCGGCCGCTCGATTCCGTTGTTGGCACTCGCTGCACCCGGTGCACACCGCTTTCAAACTTTAATTTCGCAAATACGCCCTTGCCCGCCACGTTAGCAACAACTTCCTTAAAGCCCCCCGCTTCAGAGGCAGAGCCAGAGATCATTTCAACCTTCCAGCCTTGGCTGGCTGCATAGCGTTCATACATACGGAACAGATCACCGGCAAACAACGCGGCTTCATCACCCCCGGTACCAGCACGAATTTCTAAAATCGCCGAACGCTCGTCGGCGGCATCTTTGGGCAAAAGCTGGATTGAAAGCGCCCTGTCCATTTCGGGCAATTTGTCTTTCAGCACAAGAAATTCCTCCTGCGCCATTTCTTTCATATCGGCATCGTCGCCCACCATCATTTCAGCCAAATCGGCAATTTCGGCACGGCCTTCTTTCAGCGCCTTCGCCGCCTCAACCACAGGCCCAAGATCTGAGTATTCTTTGCTAAGCTTAACGAACTCTTCATTTGAAAACTCACCCGGTGTTGCCAGCGAATGTTCAAGATATTCATGGCGGGTTAGCAGCATATCGATGCGTTCATCTGAAATCATCGTGGTTCTCCTAAACCCCAGCTTTAACGCTGTGTGCAAGATCAGCGAACGAGACTTGTCTCTGCTCGCCGTTATCCAAATCTTTAAGTGTCACGACGCCGCCCGACAATTCATCCTCACCAATAATGACCGCAAAGCGTGCGCGTGCCTTGTTGGCGCGGTTAAGACGCTTTTTCAGATTGCCGCCACGATCAGAGGTCACGATAGCACCGATCCCGCGCAGGTCTTCGGCTATCTCGAACGCTTTCAGAGTTGCAGCCTCGCCCATCGGCATAATAATTATAGGTCGTGCCGGGGTTTTGCCTGCTTTAGAGAGCATCGCCAAACGCTCAATGCCCCCCGCCCAGCCTATGCCCGGTGTTGCTGGGCCACCAAGCTGCTCGATAAGCCCATCATAGCGACCACCGGCAAGCACAGTGCCCTGCGCACCCAGTTCGGTTGTGACAAATTCAAACGCCGTATGCGTATAATAATCCATACCGCGCACAAGCCGTTCATTATGAACATACGGAACGCCTACGGCTTCAAGCCCAGCCTTAACGCGTTCAAAAAAACTGCGAGACGCCTCGTTCAGGCAATCAGACATCAAAGGGGCCGTTGCGACGATCTTTTTATCGGCGTCATCCTTGCTGTCTAATATACGCAGTGGATTACTTGAAAGTCGCCTGAGGCTATCTTCCGAAAGCCCGCCTTTGTGGTCTTCAAAATATCTAACAAGCGTTTCGCGGTATGTGGCCCGGCTTTCTTTGTCACCCAGAGTATTTAATTCAAGCACCACTTTATCAGCCAGCCCAAGTTCCCCCAAAAGCCGCCATGCCATCGCGATGATATCCACATCGGCTTCCGGTGCATCTTGACCCAAAAGCTCGGCATTTATCTGGTGAAACTGACGATACCGCCCTTTTTGTGGCCGTTCGTAGCGAAATGCGGGGCCATTGCTCATCAGGCGGCATGGTAGGTTTTGCTGCATACCTTCAGAAATGAACGAACGGCAAACTCCGGCAGTGAATTCAGGACGCAAAGTTATGTCTTCGCCGCCTCGATCCTCAAATGTGTACATTTCCTTCGAAACAATATCTGACGCTTCACCAAGGGGGCGCTTATACACCTCAGTAAACTCAAAAATAGGCGTCGCTATATCTTCAAACCCATAAGACCCCGCTACACGACGGAAGGTTTCCACCACAGCGGCCATATTGCGCGCTTCGGCACCATAAATATCACGGGTTCCCCGCACTGGTTGCAGTTTGGACACAATAAATTCCTTTAAAATCGCTAAGACTGTGCTGCCGCAGCCTCGGTCGCCGAGATTTCTGCTGCTTTTTCTTCAACCAAACCAACGATATGATCCACAAGTTTGTCGTCAGTGATTTTATGATCCGTCATGCCTGAAAGATAAACCATGTGGTTGCCCTGTCCACCACCCGTAAGGCCAATATCCGTTTCGCGCGCCTCACCGGGACCGTTCACCACACAGCCGATAATCGACAGACTAAGGGGTGTATGGATATGCGCGAGCCGTTTCTCCAAAATCTCAACAGTTTTAATCACAGGAAAAGCTTGGCGCGCACACGACGGGCACGACACAATTTGAAC
>WFTS01000166.1 GCA_015485385.1 Kordiimonadales bacterium
AAGAGATGGAAGTGTTTGTTGTGAACCGTACATCTGAGGGCAGAGGCCTTGTCTATGGCTGTCGCACGGATGATGCACGTGTGCCAACGCTCGATTAAGCCGAACAGAGAGAGGGCTTTGCCCTCTCTTTTGATTTGGGGGCCACCATCGGCAGTGATGGCAGTGATGGCCGTCGGGGCTTGGTAAATTATACCCAGCGCCTAACGCGTTTCATGTAAGCCAAATACGCTTCACCAAATGCTTCGGTCATAAAGGCTTCTTCGCTGGCGATTAGTTTTTGTAGTAGTAGAAAGGTGCCTACAGTGACGGCTAGTGTGAAGGGGCCGGGCAGCATCAACAGTGTGCCGATCAAATACAGCATCACCCCAACATAGATGGGGTTGCGGCTATAAGCGTGCAGCCCGTGCGCGACCAGCAATTGGCTATCCTCGCGCGCATTTGGCACGCCGATACGCCATGCTTTGCCCATGTTCGCTTGTGCGAACGACATGCCCGTGACGCCCAAAGCCATAACGCCAAGCCCTACGAGGGGCGCTAGGGATGGTAGGGTATAAAGCCAAGTATCGAGCGCAGGCAACAGGGGCCGCATTAGCAAATAAAGCGTCATGCTGCCACCTAGTGTGCCCAAGCCAAGCTCGGTCGGTGTTTTGCGGCGCTTGTATGCGGCCAGTACAGAAACGCCTTTGCTGCGCCTAAGCCACAAGATGCGTCCCAAATTCCAAACGGCGGCCAGCCCTATCAGCACAAGCGGACCGTAGGTTACAAGATTTTCAGCGCGTATCATGGCTTGCTCTTGCACGTTGTTGACCATTTTGTGGCCGTTGTTGCCCGTTATTAGCTGGCTGTTTTTTGCTATTCGCCGTTTTTGCCTTGCACGGCTTGACGAATTTTCAGCACATCATCAGGGGTAATGCCAGCTCCGTTCCAATCCACATCTCCAAGGGCCAGAGAAATTGTCTGCAAGGCATGGATGCTTTCGTCTTTGTCGGTTTTGTTCGCCGGATCGGTGAAGCCTTTGTGTGCACTGGTTTTGGCAATGATAATACCAGTGGTTGGGTCCACATAAATCGTCTGGTGATAAATGCCAAAGGCCATGAAATCGCCGTGCGGTGTGGCGGGGGTCCACCACTGGAAACCATAACCAAACGGTGTGGCGCTGCCGGGATTATCATAGCCCGGCATCAGATGCGGTGCGGAAGGGGTTACGCTGTCTTTCACCCAACTGGCAGGAACAATCTGTTTGCCGTTCCAATTGCCTTGGTGCAGATACAGACGCCCAAGGCGCGCCATATCGCGCAAGCTAACGGCCATGCCGCCCATCGCCACTTCCATGCCCTTGCCGTCGATGGCCCAAATGCCTTCATATTCCATGCCCAGCGGCTTCCAGATTTGCTCTTCAAGCAGCTGAGTAAGGGTTTTCCCTGTCACGCGCACCAGCATCATGCCCAAAACATGGGTATCCACGCTGACATAATTATTATAGGTGCCGGGTTCGCGTTCCCGCGTGAGGCTGGCGGCAAATTCATCTAGTGATCCGCCGGTCGCGATTGCCATCGACATACGGTTCACATCAGATGACAGATCACCGTAATCCTCGGTAAAGCGAATGCCTGATGACATGGTTAATATATCACGGATTTTGGTGCCATTATAGCCGCTGGATTTCAGTTCCGGTACATATTTGGTGATCGGATCATCAATGCTGTCGATCAAGCCGTCTTCAATCGCGATACCAATCAATGCCGAGACAAAGCTTTTGGTGACCGAGAACATGGAATGGCGATCGCTTTCCTTTTCGCCCTGATAATATTTTTCAAACAGGATGGTATCATCTTTGACCACCAACAGCCCCGTGGTGCCGGTATGGGTCAGCAGCTTTTCCAGCAGTTTCGGTTTGCCGTCATACTGGTAGACCATGGGCAGTTCGACATTTTCACTTAGGCGTTTAAAATGCCAAGGTGTGCCGGTTTTAATGTAAGTATGCGGGAATTTCTCGCCGCTGGATCGGAAGTTTTCTGTAATTTTCTCAGGGTTATAAAATGTCCCTAATTCATAAAATCCAAGCAGTGGTTTATAGGCCAGCGCCCCACCGATAACCAATATTCCAACAAGTAAAAGCCCGATGCCTTTTTTCTTTGAGAGTGCCATGATCATATCCCCTGAAAACTATAGTCCTATTCAAGCATTTAAAGCGGAAGCATGCAAAGCCCAGATAATTTTTTTTCACTGTGCTTTTCACTGTGCTTTTTGCTGTGGCTTTAACGCTATCTTGAGGGGGCCTTACGGCGCTGTATCAAGCGCTACTATTCAGCCGTAGAACGTGGTTATAGCCATCAACGATCAGCATTTTTTCACCAAAACCACGTGCCAGCATCAGCTTGTGAATGGCCGCAAGCCTATAGCAAGGCACATAGGGCAGCATATGATGTTCGATATGAAAGTTGACCCAATAAGGGGCCACAAGGGCGCGTGCGATCGGGCCAGCTAGGGTGGTCCGAGTGTTTTGCAATGCGTCGCCCAAATCCCCCACTGCGGCGTGTTCGGCGATATTGCGAATGCGCAGAAACAGTTGGTAAGTGGTTGCCATCGGCAACAGCCACAAAAGCAAATATAGATCCAGGCGTCCAAAGGCGGCAAAGCCCCCGGCAAGCAAACCGTTAAACAATAGTGGCCCACCGTAATAGCCTATCAGCCTTACGCTGCGGCCTTTTTTCTGGCCCCAGATAAAGCGAAAGATCGCAGCGTTCGTGCGGATAAAAACAATACCCGTCAGATCGCGCAAAAATTTGCGGGTCATGCTGTTTGGGGTCACAGGGAAAGGCGTATAGAGATAATTCTCAGGGTCTTTGTCGGTGCGGGTAAAGCGGTGGTGGGCCATGTGGCGCACCCGGTACGCATGGATATTCAGAAGCATCGGCCAAGCGGTGAACCACTGGGTCATGCGCTCGTTCAGGGTGCGGGTTTTAAACAGCATGCCGTGGCTGCCTTCATGCATTAATATGGCAAGGCCCAGTTGCCGCCCCCCGATGATTGTAACCGCGACAAGCAAGGTGAAAGCGTTTGGTGTGAAGGCATAGAGCGCGCCAGACAGAATGATCACGCCCCAACAGTGGGCCAAAAGCCAGTAGCCCCACAAATCAGAGCGTTGCCGAAGCCTGTGGCTTTCGTCTGTATTGACGATATCTGACGGTTTTATGTGCTGCCACTGAGTTGACAAAGCGCGGCTCCCGCTGAGTTGTTGCCCCTAAATCTTTGGCGTCTTGGCCTTGTTGTTTTGACTAGAATACCGCTGGTAAGCCTTTGGGCGCAAGCCTTGTTCGCCGCAATGTTGGCCTTGGATAGGGTTGCCGTTACGGCTTTATGGGCCTGTGGAGGGTCACATTATCGTGTGACACTATTGTGTGACACACTGTGTGGCTGGATATGCTGAAAGGCGGGAGAAATACACCGAAACGTCACCGGACAAGAAACTGTTACCCCTTATTTGACCAAAAGCCCTTTTTTCAGCGGGATACCTTGTGCTAACTTATTGTCATGCCTGCAAGACTTGCCCTGAAATTATCCGTTTTATGCGTGTATGCCTTTGTTGCCCTTATGATGGGCCTCAACAGCACGCGCGTCTCTGCGGTGGGTGATCCCAAACTGCTGGACAATCTGGTGCGTCCGGCGCTGATTTCGGCCCCTGCGATTTCCTCGGACGGGCACTATCTATCGGGGCTGTATCGGCAGGACGATGATACCAGCCTTACAACTGTCTGGCACATTGATAGTGGCTTTAAAGCGAGTGAAACATTGCCCTATAAACGCAGCGATATTCATTGGATGTCTTGGGTGGGCGGCGGTAGGCTTTTGTTATCGCTCAAGGAAAACGGGCTGGTTCTCTATGATGCACATTTAAAACGTCTTCGGCCTTTGATCGACAAAGGTGGCCCGCGCCCCGGCCAATTGCCGCCGTTTCTTCTAAGTCCGCTGCACAGTGATCCTACGAGCATTCTGTTGCAGTGGGAGGATGAAACCACCACAGGATTTCCCGCCGTTTATAAAGTGAATGCCGTCACAGGCACTTCGCAGAAAATCATTAGCGCTTGGGCGCCGATCGTGCGGTGGTGGGCCTCGCCTGAAGGGGCTGTAACGCTGGGTGAGGGCTTTGATGGCCGCAAGCAAAAGCTATTTGGCCGACGCTCGGACGGCGCATGGCATCCAATTTCCAAGCGGGATTTTTTCACAGGTCCAGCATACAGCGTTCTCTCGGTGGAGACGGGCGGAGCGACAGCGCTGGTGCTGGCTGCACACCGTAGCAATACACGGGCTTTGTGGCGCATGCATACTGCAACAGGGCAGATGATCCGCAAACTGGCGGGGCATGACCGCTATGATATGGGCGCCGTCTTGGTGGATCCTCTAAGCGATATAGCCATTGGCGCCAGCTATGAAGGGCAGAAGCCTGAGGCGATCATTTGGTCCCCGGCAGAGAAAGCATCGCTGGCGAATATGGCCAAACGCCTTGGGGTTAAAAGGGTGGAATTAGCGTCCTCTAGCAGGGACGGCAGACGAAAATTATATCGTGTGCGCTCCAGCCAGCGCCCGGTTCGGTATCACCTGTATGACCGCGAGAGCGACACCCTGATACCACTGCCTGACACACCAGAATACCAAAAGCTGCCGCAGCGGATGGTGCAAACTGTTTATATTCCGATCAGGGGCATGAAACGCGACATGCCAGCGGTTTTGTCGCATCCAGAGGCTGGTCCGACGGGCAAGGCTGTGGTGCTGGTCCACGGTGGGCCTGTGCGCAGGGCTTCGGAAAACTACAGCAGAACTGTCAGCTGGTTGACTGCAAACGGCTATAGTGTTTTGCAACCAAACTTTAGAGGCTCAAGCGGGTTTGGGGAGAAATGGCGCCGGGCTGGGTACGCTGAATGGGGCCGTGCGATGCAGCGCGATGTTCGCACAGCAGCAACATGGTTGGTCCGAAATGGGATTTCAACTAAGGGGTCCATGTGCGTGATGGGCGGGTCATACGGGGGGTATTCGGCCTTGATGTCGGCGATTATGGATGATGATCTGTTTCGCTGCGCCGTGAGCCTGAACGGGGTCACATCTATCCCGCATTTGGTGGCGTATCTGGATACAAAACGGTTTCGACTGCTGACCATTCCGCGTATCGTTGGGCGTTTGTCGGCGCGCACACTGCGGCGACGATCGCCCTTGTACCGGGTTGATCTGGTGCGGATGCCGGTTTTGATGCTGCATGCCACACGGGATGCCAATGTGCCTTTTCAGCATGGTGTGATGATGGCTCGCGCCCTTAAAGAACACGGTAAACCGCATGAATTTATTGTTCTAAAAGGTGCAGAACATGTTTTGAAGCACGCACAGGACCGGCGGATATATTTACAAAAGTCACTGGACTTCATCGAGACATATTTGGGTGATAATTCCAAGCATCCCCGCTAGCCCATAAGCCCGTTTGCAGTGTCCTGATTTGCACTTTTTTGCCCCTAATGCGCGTTTTCCCTTCAATTTTGCCGTCAGATATGGTTCCTAACGAAGATAGTTTGTGTGGGGGAGTAACCACAAAAACAATAATTTGGGAGAAGGCCGCCGGGTTGCCTTGGGTAAGGCATTGGGCAGGCGGCATAAAATAGCAATCAAGGGGTAGTTATGTCTGAAGAAGTCATTGTCTCAACCGAAGGGTCGCAGGAGCGCGAATTTTTGGGCCATCCAATTGGCCTGACAATTTGCTTCCTAACAGAAATGTGGGAGCGCTTTTCTTATTATGGGATGCGCGCATTACTGATTTTGTTTCTTACGAAGCATTTTTTGTTTTCAGCAGGCGAAGCCAGCCTGATTTATGGTGCCTATACCGGCCTCGTTTATATGCTTCCTGTGGTTGGTGGCTATTTGGCAGATCGCTATTTGGGCAGCCGAAAGGCCGTAACTTACGGCGCGCTTCTCTTGGTTGCAGGGCATCTTTCATTGGCATTTGAAGGGCCGCAAGCAGTGCTTAACGGCGATATGGTCATGCGGTCTGAGATGCATACCTCTATTTTCTTCTTGTCGCTGGCATTGATCATCACCGGCGTTGGCTTTTTGAAAGCCAATATTTCAACGATTGTTGGGGCGCTTTATGGCCCGAATGATCCGCGCCGCGATGGTGGCTTTACGATCTTTTATATGGGGATCAATCTTGGCTCGGTCTTGGCGACTATCTTTGTTGCCGGAATTGGCGAAACATATGGCTGGGGTTACGGCTTTGGTTTGGCTGGGATTGGTATGTTGGCTGGCCTCGTTGTTTTTTGGAAGTATCAACATTTGCTTGAAGGCCGTGCTGATCCGCCAAATGAAGCAGAATTAAAGAAAAGTGTTTTCGCAGGCCTGAATGTTGAACATTTGATTTATATTGGCGGCTTGGTTGCAGTGGTTGTGATGTGGTGGCTGGTGCAGCATCAGGCGCTTGTGGGCTCATTACTGGGCGGGTTTGGCGCCTTGATGGTGCTAATCGTTGTGGCATACGGCTTTACCAAATGCACCAAAGTTGAACGGGAACGCCTGTTGGTGGCAACAACATTAATTGTTTTTCAAACGGTGTTTTGGGCCCTGTTTGAACAGCAAGGCTCTAGTTTGACGCTTTTGGCCGACCAACAGTTTAACCGCGATCTAGGCCTATTCTCTGTGACAGCGTCTCAGGTCCAAACTATGAATCCACTGTTCATTGTTTTGTTTGCACCCGTATTTGCTTGGATGTGGGTCAAGCTGGCTAAACGTGGCTGGGAGCCGTCTACTCCAGCAAAGTTTGGTATCGCCATGTTGCTTGTCGGGGTGGGTTATATCTTGTTCGCTTACGGCATTGGTCTGACCGATGGGCCGGGTAAAAGCTTCTTTTGGCTGTTCGTGATCTATTTGTTCATGACCCTTGCGGAGCTGTGCCTCAGCCCTGTTGGCTTATCTATGGTGACCAAGCTTTCTGTTGGGCGCCTTGTTGGTATGATGATGGGCATGTGGTTCCTATTTACCGCCTTTGCCAATTTTGTTGCGGGTTTCTTATCAAGTTTGACAGGCGCAGGCGGCCACGGTGCTGGCTCTGATCAACTGAGTGTTCCTGCAACCATGGATCTGTTTCATTCTGTTGGTTTGCTGGCGGTTGGTATTGGTGTTTTACTGTTTATCCTGACACCAATCCTGCGCAAAGGTATGCACGGCGTTCACTAAGGCGACCGGTCAATATCTTTACAGAAAAAGGCGGGTTCAACCCCGCCTTTTTTATTGGCTGCGCCCATCAGCGTAAGTGCAGCGGTAACCCATAGTTTACCCTAGCCCCTAGTGACAGTGCGCAGTGCGGCTGTTAGTGTCTGGCTGCGCTGTAGGTGGTTATGGGCAATCACCGTATGGGGGCAGCTTTAGGGAGAATAGATCATGAAGACGTTTAATTTACCGGGCGGCGCTGGTGCGCGCTCGGTGTTGCTTGCTGTTGGACTGTCAGCCTTGCTTGTGGCGTGCGGTGAGGCAGAAACACCGCAAGGCGAGTTTGTTGATATCAACCGGGATCCGTTCCCGTCGTCATATACACCGCTACCGTCTGAAACGGTGGTGATTGTGAATGCCACAATTTTGGACGGCAAAGGCGGGCGCATTGATGGCGGCTCGGTTTTGATTGAAGGCGGAAAAATTAAGGCTGTGGCAGATATTATTACCCCACCTGACGGCGCGCGTGTGATTGACGGGACAGGCCGCTGGGTAACCCCCGGCATCATTGATGTGCATAGTCACTTGGGCGTTTATGCCAGCCCCGCCACACAGTCGCATTCAGACGGCAACGAAGTGGGGGATCCGGTTACCGCAGGCGTATGGGCTGAACACAGCCTTTGGCCGCAAGACCCCGGCTTTGGCCGTGCGGCGGCGGGCGGCATCACTGCGATGCAAGTATTGCCCGGTTCGGCTAATTTGGTTGGTGGGCGTTCGGTTACCATTAAAAATGTACCGGGTCGTGTGGCGCAGGATATGAAATTTCCAGACGCTCCTTACGGTATGAAAATGGCTTGCGGTGAAAACCCAAAGCGCGTTTACGGCGGCGGTAAAAACAATGTTTTAGGCCGTCCGGCAACCCGTATGGGGAATGTGCATGGGTATCGCCAAGCGTGGGCAGATGCTCAAGATTACCAGCGCCGCTGGGACAAATACGAGCGCGATTATAAGGCTGGCAAAGACGTATTGCCGCCAGCGCGTGATCTTCGCATGGATACTCTGGCGGGTGTTTTGAAGGGCGATATCAAAGTGCATATGCACTGTTACCGCGCTGATGATATTGGCACGATGTTGGATGTCATGAAGGAATTTAACTATAAAATTGCATCGTTCCAACATGCTGTGGAAAGCTATAAGGTTGCAGATAAACTGGCAGAAAACGGTGTTTGCTCGGCTATGTGGGCCGATTGGTATGGCTTTAAAATGGAAGCGTATGACGGTATCCGCGAAAATATCCCCTTTGTTCATAAAGCCGGTGCGTGTGCGATTGTACATTCGGATAGCGCCTCTGGTATCCAGCGCCTGAACCAAGAAGCAGCCAAAGCGCTGTCAGACGGGATACGCGCTGGGGTGGATATATCCAAAGCCGAAGCGTGGCAGTGGCTTTCGATGAACCCGGCAAAATCACTGGGCATCGACAGTGTGACAGGTACATTAGAGGCTGGTAAAAACGCGGATGTGGTTGTGTGGTCAGCCGATCCATTCAGTGTGTATGCCAAAGCCGATATGACCTTTGTTGACGGCGCCGTGGTTTATGACCGCGCAGATAAATCCAAACAGCGCGTGGCTGATTTTGAACTTGGCCAACCGGGTGAAGGAGATGTGAAATGAAGATGATCAAAACCTTACGCACAGGCGCAGCTATAGTTTTAATGGCTAGCACGGCTTTAACAGCCGCAGTGTCGGCGGAAGATATTGCCGTCACCGGAGCAACAGCCTTCACTATGGGCGGCAAAGGCAAGGTAGAAAATGCTACGCTTTTGATGTCAGACGGCAAGATTGTTTCGGTTAAATCTGGGGGGTCTGTCCCCAAGGGTTACCGCACAGTGGATGCGTCCGGAAAATGGGTCACCGCAGGCTTTATGGTTGCGGGTAGCACGCTTGGTATGGGCGAAGTGAACCTGTCTGCTGACAATAACGACGCGCGTGCTTCCAAAGCCAAGGATACGATCGGCCTTGATGTTCGCTACAGCCTTAATCCGGCGAATAATATTATCAAAAACACGCGCATCGAAGGTGTGACACGGGCCGTGACACAGTTTATGAGCACCAAGGATAATTGGCAGGGCACCGGCGCAGTGATTCAACTTGGTGGTGATACTGCCGACAAGATGATCGTGCGCAACAAGGCTTTTATCTCTATCAATATGGATGAAGGCGCGGCGCGCTCGAACGGTGGCAGTCGGTCAGTCTTGTGGGCTGAACTGATCAAAAAACTGGATGGGGCCAAGCCAAAACCTAAATCTAAATCCAAAAGCTCGGATGACAAAAAGTCTGACAAGGCATCGGATAAGAAAAAAACCAAAAGCGCGGGTGATAAGATGCTTGCGGCTTTGTTCGCGGGTGACACCAGTTTGATGGTTAATGCGCACCGAGCGTCTGATATTCGCCAGGTGATCGACTTGAAAAATACATATGGGTTCAAGGTGATCCTGACGGGCGCGCGGGAAGGCTGGATTGTTGCGGATGCCCTAGCCGCAGCGGACATTCCTGTTTTGGTGAACCCATTGGATAACTTGCCGTCACGTTTTGATATGCTGGCCTCTACCAGTGCCAATGCGGCGCGGCTTAATGCGGCGGGTGTAACGGTGGCTTTCTTGCCGCCTGATACGCTCAATGCACGCCTTGTTGTACAATCTGCGGGTAATGCAGTGGCAATGGGGATGCCGTGGGAAGCTGCCGTGGATGCCCTTACGGTAAATGCCGCCAAGATATTCGGTGTTTCAAAAAGCTATGGCACGCTGGCTAGCGGCATGGACGGTGACGTGGTTGTCTGGAATGGTGATCCGCTGGAAGTGATGACAAACGCTGATAATGTCTTTATTCAAGGCGAGGAAATTCCCTTGGTGTCACGCCAAACCAAACTGCGGGACCGCTATAAGGAAATCCCGCGTGCGCCAGCCTTTAAAAAATAATCTGGTGCTGAGACATAAAATTTAGGATGGATACATCTTCTCCGTTCACAAAGCAGGGCCCTTCGAGGCCCTGTTTTTGATTGCAAGCGCTGCGTTTGTTAAGCTGCCATTAAGTTGCGCGCTGTTAGCCAAAATCCTGCCGTATTCACGGATTAGGCGTTTGGGGTGGAAGTGGGAAAAGCCGGGAAAACCGGCGCGGCCTACGTTTGGGCAATGCGAGGATACGACAGATGATCAAAAAAATAGGCTTAACTGCCGGTATGGTGGCCCTAAGTGTTGGCATGAGCGTAGGCTCTGACGCGCAGAGTGCCCCTTTTACCACCAATAGGCTGGAAAGCAGCCACGGTATATCTGAATTGAAACCGGTCAATTTCTTCTCGGCTGGCAAAGCGGCTTTGATGGCACGCGGGCAAGAAAATGGCCGCCGTAAATATTTCTCCTTTTTTGAAATGGATACGGACCGGACCCTCAACCCCGAGCCTCGGCTTACGGTGGAAATGCCAGAAGATGCTGTTTTTTACGATTTCGCCCCGGTCTTTCATAAGGATCAAGACAGCCTTTTATTCCTGAATAAAGACGGCGTGCAAATTTTGGATTCGGTCAGTGGCTCTGTCCGAGATCTGGTGGCGGTATCATCAATTTATAAGCAAAACGGAAGCCCTCTGTTCGCACAGATGGATTTTGCCTTTGATGTCAACGGGGATGACCTTGCGGATTTGCTGGTCCCGGATTTTGACGGCTACCGCTTGATGCTGGGTGACGGCAAGGGTGGTTTTGGTGCAGAGATGCGTCTTGATATGCCGGTGGAAATGCGCGTGAGTGGCAGCACGCCGCGGTATAGCCAGTTCCCTAGCTATGCCTTTGACGCCAATTTTGATGGCCGTAAGGATGTGGTTTTTCGCCGCGACAAAAGCTTTTTGGTCTATCTCCAGCAAGCGGACGGCAGGTATGCAAGCTCGGCGGTAGCATATGATTTTGATATCAATATCGTCGGCAATAGTTTTGGCGCACTTGTGGCGTCAAACGAACGCTACAGTGACCAATCTGATCTGGCTGAAACCAATATTGAGACAATCCAAGACATTAATGGGGACGGCATTATGGATATTGTCACCCAAACCGATCACGCGAAGGGGCTGTTTAACCGCAGCACGCGCTATGGATTTCATTACGGGTACGAATCAAACGGCCGTATCGCATATGATCAAAATCCGGCAGCTTCAATATTATTGAAGGGCATTACCGCAAGCACCCGCCACATTGATTTCAGTGACGATGGCCGGATAGATTTTGCAGGGGGGGCTGTTAATATTGGTATTGGCAAGATCATTGGCATTTTGCTGTCGGGGTCTGTCAGTATTCCGGTGATGTTTTACGAACAGGATGAAAACGGCGGTTATAGTGAAGACCCTTTATACCGCAAGAAAGTCTCTGTGGATTTTGATATGTCGAGCGGTCAATCCAGCGTGCCGGTGGTGGAAATGACCGACATAGACGGGGACGGCCATAAAGACCTGATCCTTTCAAAGGATGATGACAGTCTGAGAATATATAAGGCGACATCGTCGGGTCGCAAATTGTTCGCTCGCAAAGCCATTGAACTTGATCTGGCGCTCCCTAAAAACGGTGAATTTGTTACCGCTGGTGACTTGAATGGGGATACTAAGGGTGACCTGATGATGCACTATAGTCGCTTGGGAACGGACGGCACAGACAAGCGTAACAAGATTGTCGTACTGATCGCCAATTAAGTGCCTGTAGGCCTAGCCCAAGTGTTTTTTGCCCTTACGGTAAGCTGAAAAACGGATCAACAGAACGCCAGCGCTGGCGATGGCTACCCAACTGGATTGCAAGCTGGTGAAGGCATCTTCTTGGCGAAAACTGGTGATGAAAAACAAAGCCAGCAGATAATAACTGCCAAATTTATGCAGTCGTTTCCAGTTTTTCGCGCCTAATTTCCGAACGGCACCATTGTTGGATGTTAGCACCATCAACGCCAAAAACACATAGGCCAGACCACCCACCGCCAAGACCTCAGGAGGGCGGCTGGCGTCGGTGACTGTAAGGTTTGATAGCACTAAACCAGCGTGGGTGAAATGAACCACTGCGAAATTCAACCCGATATAACGTCGGTTTCGCATCGCCCATTTGCCATATGTTTCGCCTAATTTCCCCCGACGCAACCGTAGGATACTTGAGGCGCTGAAAGCCATGATGAACAAAAGGAATGCCATATGTGCCGTGGGCCACATTACCATTGGCAGCGCTTTTGTGAAATTACCCGCTTGGCAAAATGCCAGCCCTAAAAAGAGCACTAATACCAACAGCACTGGAATGAAAAGCTTTTTACCGTCAAAAATGGTCAGCATAACTACGGTTGCCCCTTGATTGCCTCACTCATGCGGTTGATAGTTTCACACTCTGCCAATTTATAAAAAGAATTTTTAAGCGAGCAGCCAATGAAGACCGAATTTTATCCGATCCCTAACCGGGATGTTGATGCGTATTTTGATCTGCTGAATGATAGGTCTTTCGCCGTCAACGCAGGGAGTGTGCCGCATCCAATAACACGGCAGTGGGCGGCCAAACGATTGGCTGAGCGGCGGGGCGATGCGGCAGACGGCAAGATGGCTGAATGTGGCTTGTATGAAAAGGGTGTTTTGGTTGGGTCGGCAGGGTATTTCTACCGCGATCATGGTTTGGAAATTGGCTACGGAATTCACCGTGATCACCGTGGGCGCGGTCTGGCAACCACCGCAGCGCAGCATGTGATCAAATTAGCACGCGATCACCGCCGCACAGGGCCTATCAGCGCGAATTATTTCTGCGATAATCCGGCCTCAGGGCGCGTTCTGGCGAAGGTTGGATTTATACGCACGGGCGAAGCGATCGGCCGTTCAGCTGCGCGGGAGGGGGATATACCGTCTTTCATAGCCACACTGTCGGGTGATGTTGCTCTTAGCCCACTGAGAGACAGCGACCATGCGCCGCTGTTTGCGTTTCAAAATGATCACGAGGCCCATTTTCAAGCGGGCGGCGGGCGTGTGTGCGAAGACGAAGCCGCCTACCGGGATTATCTGGGTAAAGCCGCAGCGGCGGGCGGTATGTTTCGCACTATACTACTGGAAGGCGCGCCGGTGGGCTATATCGCCAGCTTTGATAGGCTCAAAAAGCGTGAGATCAGCTATTGGATTGGCCGCGAACATTGGGGGCAGGGCATCGCTAGCAAGGCGGTGGCGCTGTGGCTTGATGAGGTCCCACTGCCCGCAGGCGGCCTGTTCGCCCGCGCCGCCAAAGACCATCCGGCTTCGGCGCGTGTCTTGACCAAGAACGGTTTTACCGCCTTTGAAGATGATACATATTTCTCTGACATTCGCGGCGCAGAGGTGGAGGAGGTTCTATACCGGATCGGTGGCTAGGGCATGCTACCCCCTATCCCGTATCTCTTAATTCACCCGCGACGGGCTAAAGCCGAGCGACGCCGTCGCCTCTTTATTATCAAAGGGGTTATAGGCCTTTTGGTGCGTGAACATACTGTTGACCAAGCTGTTCGGGAACACCTGAATACCCGAATTAAAGGCTTCGATGTTGCCGTTAAAGATGCTGATCGCGGCGGCGACATTATCCTGCAGTTCGCTAATTTCGCGCATCAACGACATGGTGACATCGGCCATCTTCAGATCAGGATACGCCTCAACCGCGATATTAAAGCCCGACATCATCTGCGTGGTGGCTGCCTCGATCGCGGCGAGATCATCGGTGTTTACATCGCCGCGCGAGGCTTTGCCAATCGCCGAACGCAGCGCTGTGATATTCTCGAGCAGTGATTTTTCATGCTCTTTATAATTTCCGGCTTCTTTCTCAAGTGCGGGCAGGGTTTCGTTTTTCTGGCGCTCGTAGGTGATCACATCTGCCCAAGCGCGTGTCACCATATTCCCGCGCCGGATAATACCGTTATGGATACTGACCGCCATGACAGCCAATACCACAAAAATACCTAAAATAATCAATAATGCTTCCATGATATTTCCCCTTTATTGGTTTCTTTGTTCAAAATTATTGTCTGAATGTTTAATCAGCGTATGCATTAGGTCTATGGCATGTTTCAGAACTTCTTGCCTTACTGGTCGGGTTATTTCGTCGGCGAACCGGTCAGGGTATCTAAGATCATGTTGGGTTCGACAACTAATGGGATCGAAGTCACTGAAGGAGATGCATAAATGACCAGCCTCGTTAAATCTCAAGGACAAATATTTGGTATATTTTCCTAATTCAAGTATCTTTTCCAGAAT
>WFTS01000167.1 GCA_015485385.1 Kordiimonadales bacterium
CGACGGTGCTGATAACGTAACTGGCGGCGACGGTGGTGACGAAATTTCAGGCGGCAACGGCGACGATGTGCTTTCAGGCGGCAATGACGACGACAATATCGACGGCGGCGCAAATGATGATACGATCAGTGGCGGCGACGGCAACGATACACTTGCTGGTGGCGATGGTGCTGATAGCTTAAGCGGTGATGCTAACGATGACGTTATAACTGGCGGTGCTGGTGATGATACGCTTGGTGGCGGTAACGGCGATGACGATATCACAGGTGGTACCGGTGATGACGAAATCGACGGCGGCGCAGGCACAGACAGCGCGACCTTTAGCGGTGAGTTCACAATTACCTCACTGGCAACAGCTGGCCCGGCGACTACCATCTCTACAACTGCTGACGGCGATGATACTCTTATCGGTGTTGAGCGGGTTTTCGCAGACAACAACGGCCTTGAAGATGGTCTTGAGCTTTCTGCTAACGACGATGGCGTTCAGTTCACACGTGAAGTTGATGCAAATGTTGCAAACCCTGATGGAGCCATCGGCGGCAACTTTGATTTAACAAGCAACGTTCTTCTTGAATATGACAACGGTGCTGGCACCTTCATTGAGGCGGCTGGTAACGATTCTACAGGTGGCGGCGACGCAAGCTGGACAATCGTTTCTGTGAACGGTGAAGCTGTTGATGCCAACAACGACACTGTTGATGTGGGTGACGATGGCTCTACGATCCAGGTAACTGATTTCAACTTTGAAATTGGTGATGCTGGTACTCAGTTGTTCTTCGTTCCTGCTGAAGTGAACGGCAATAACGCAGCGGGCGCTGACCTTGGTAGTGTTGACGTTGTGGTTGAAGATGCTGATGGCAATCAGTTGACGATTACATTTAATCTTACAACAACTGTTGGCTTGGCTCTCGAGGCTGTCGCTGGCGGGTCTACGCTTACTGGTGACGGCGACGATGAAACATTCGTTGGTGCTGCTGGTGCTGATAAAATTATCGGTAACGACGGTGACGATACAGCCGACGGTGATGCTGGTGATGACCGTATCCTTGGCGGAAACGGTGATGACAGCTTGCTTGGCGGTGCTGGTGACGATGTTGTGAACGGCGGAAACGGTGATGACACTGTTGACGGTGGTGCAGGCGATGACCAAATCTTTGCTGGTTCAGACGATACTGGTGCTGATATCATCACAGGTAGCGGCGGGGATGACCTTATCTTCGGTGGTGCTGGTGCTGATACATTGGTCGGTGGCTCTGTGAACAACGACAATGCTGCGGCTGACCGCGGTGCTGATACAATCGGCGGCGGCGACGGCGCAGATCTTATCATCGGCTCTTCTTGGAACGATGATAATGGTAACGGCAACATTGACGCTGGTGAGCTTGACAACAACTCCGACGATGGCGGAAACGCTCTGTTCGGTGGTGCTGGCGACGATACACTCTTCGGCGGCGGCGGTGCTGACGGCCTTTATGGTGGTGCCAACGATGATGACATCACGGGTCAAGACGGTGCTGATACACTTTATGCAAGCACAGGTAATGACAGCCTAGACGGCGGTGCCGGTGATGACATTCTGTTCGGTAGCGACGGAACAGACACTGTATTAGGTGGTGCTGGCGACGATGAATTGTTCGGCGGCGACGGCGACGATACAGTATTAGGCGGCACTGGTGCTGACCAACTGTTCGGTGGTCTTGGTGATGATACTCTTCGCGGTGAAGACGGTGCGGATACTCTCCGTGGCGGCAACGGCGACGATAGCATTGCTGGCGGCAACGACGACGACATGCTGTACGGACAGAACGGCAGAGACGTCATTGCTGGCGGCAACGGCGACGATGAAGCCTTTGGCGGTACTGGCAACGACGATCTAAGCGGTGGTGACGGCGACGACACCCTGCGCGGTGAAGACGGTGAAGATGTATTGTCTGGCGGCAACAATGCTGATCACGGCTTCGGCGGTAACGGCGATGACCGGATTGACGGTGACGACGGCAATGACACACTTCACGGTGATGCAGGTAATGATGACCTGCGTGGCGGTGACGGTGATGATGTTGCACGCGGCGGCACAGGCAATGATGATATCCAAGGCGGAAACGGTGCGGATAGCTTGTTCGGTGAAGCTGGTGTTGATGATCTGAACGGTGATGCTGGCGACGATATGCTAGACGGCGGTGCTGGTGCAGATACGCTAAACGGCGGTACTGGTAACGATGACCTTGTTGGCGGTGACGGTGATGATTCGCTCTTCGGTGACAGCGGAAATGACGATCTTTCCGGCGGTAACGGCGATGACACACTTCGCGGTGATGTCGGCGATGATACTCTGGACGGCGGCGCAGGCGATGATTCGCTCTTCGGCGGTGCTGGCGATGATGAAATCACCGGTGGTGCTGGTGATGATGATCTCTCTGGCGGTGCTGGTGCAGATACATTCATCTTTGCTGATGGTTCTGGTGTTGATGTGATCACTGACTTTGTGACAGGAACTGATATCCTTGATCTCAGCGGCTTCGCAAATATCACCATCGAGAACCTGTCTGATCTGCTGTCCTTCGCGACAGAATCAGATACAGGCGGTGACACTGACGTGATCTTCGACTTCGGTAACGGTGACGTTATCCAGGTGGTTGGAATGTCAATCGCAGAGCTGACCACAGCGTTCAACGACGGCGAAGTGATCATCACATCGTAATTGGTCGTAAGATACTGATTAGAAAGGGAGGCTTCGGCCTCCCTTTTTTATTTAAGGCCCCAGTTTGGCCGGTTTATCGCCAACAATGTTTATCGACAGGGTCGCGGCGCTGTGCTAGGTCTCATGGCAGAAAAATTTGGCTGAAAACTGTTGCTTGCAGCGTTCGCTAGGGAGCTGGCACCGCAGACCGCAGCACCTTTTATCACCTCGAAAATATATGCAGGTACAAACCGTTATGTGCTTTGCGCCGTCGGAGTAGAGTAAGCAATGTCCTTAATCGACGAATATAAAGAAGAAGAGCAAAAGCTGATAAAGTCGTTCAGGCCGGTTTGGGGCTATTCCCTTATGGCGACGCTTTGCATGCTGGCAATGCCGATCTTCATGTTTCAGGTTTATGACCGAATTTTGAAATCTCGCAATGTGGAAACATTGATCGCGATGTTGCTATTTGCCCTCATTGTTTTGGTTTGTTATGGATTTTTTGACAGTGTTCGCAGCAGGGTTTTAACGCGCGGGGCCGTGAACTTGGAAGCCAAAATGGCAGGCCTGTTGTTGGCAGGGGAACTATCTCGCCAAAGTGACCCAAATATCCAGTGTATGCGGGATTTGACGGCTATCAGGCAAATCGCATCTTCAAATGCGATGACCGCTATTTTCGATCTCCCGATGTTGCCGCTTTTCCTTGGCATCCTATTTTATATACACACCGTGCTTGGGATCGTGACCCTTATTGGGGCGCTTATCATTGCCGCCGTTGGCATATGGGCTGACAGGGCCACGGCTTATGAAAATAGCGAGCATATGAAAGCAGCGGTAAAATCAAGCCGGACGTTGGATATGCATATGAATTCGCAAGAACTGGTGCGCGCACAGGGGCTTTACCGCGAATCGGTTCGTGATTGGGGTGACGCCTACAGCGCGCAGTTGGAACGCTATATCTCAAGCACCACCAAATCGGCAAAAAGCGCCGGGACATCAAAGGCTGTTCGTCAGATCATTCAGGTGTTGTTGATCGCGACCGGCGCGATGTTGGTCTTGATGGAACAGGCTAGCGGTGCGGTTATATTTGCGTCTGCGATGATCGGCGGCCGGGCGCTTGGCCCGGTGGAAGCCATCGTCGGCAGTTGGCGCACGCTCAAACAAGGCTATGAAACCCGGCTGCGGTTGCTGGATAGGCTTACAGATATGAGCCTCCCGGTTGACCGCACAGCCTTGCCGAGGCCAAAAGGCGACATCACGCTTGAGCGCGTGGCCTATGTTCCGCGCCCCGGTTTGCCGCCTATCATTCGCGGCATTTCTGGCAAAATTAATGCTGGCGAAAGTGTGGCTATCATTGGCCCGTCGGGGGCTGGAAAGTCAACACTGGCTCGGCTGCTTGTGGGCTATTTGGTTCCCAATGCTGGCGCGGTCACGCTTGACGGCCAAGACCTAACAGTCTGGGATCCAACCGCACGCGGCCTTCATATGGGCTATATGCCGCAACAAGTGACATTTTTTGACGCAACAGTGCGCGAAAATATCGCGCGTCTAAGGCGCGATGACCCCGAAGATTGGGCAATTGACGCAGCAAAACGCGCTGGCGTGCACGAATTTCTGATGAAGTTGCCGCAAGGCTACGACACTGTGATCGAACGCGGTAAATATATGCCGTCAGGTGGTCAGGCGCAATTGATCGCACTTGCACGGGCTTTTTACTGCAACCCGTCTGTTTTGGTTCTTGATGAACCCAATGCCGCGCTTGATCAAGAGGGCGAACGCATTTTTCACCAGGCGATCACTGGCGCACGCAAGGCTAAGGTTACCACAATCATCATCACGCAGCGCCCAAGTGTGCTGCAATATGTCGATAAAGTTATGCTGCTTCAAAATGGTATGGTGAAGGATTATGGCCCCAAAGATGAGGTCATGAAAACCGGCAATGTACGGGCTGTTACCAGCAAAAAACCAACGGCTCAACAAAAGGCAGCAGGCCTTAAACCTACAGGTATTCAAGAGGAAGAAGGCAAAGCACAAGCTGGCAAAACACAAGCTGGCAAAGCACAAGCGGACAAACTAGGGGCGGCCAAAAGACCGCCAGCGCAAGTGGCCGCAGCCAAAGCCGCGGCTATTAAAGCTGCGGCAGTCAAGGTTGCTCAGGCGAACAGCAATGCCGCGAAGGCAGCAGAAGCGAAAACAGCTGACGGCAAAAGCACGAAGGCTAAAACCAGTAAGCCCAAAGCTGCTCAGGCCAAAGTGTCTAAGGCAAAGCCAGACGCAGCAAAGCCAGACGCAGCTATGTCAGACACAGCAAAGCCAGAAACGGAAGCCCCTGCGAAGCTTAAATCTCAAGGATTAAATCTTGCCAAGGCGATTTCAGATAGTCAGAAACTTGCGGCACAAGACAAATCAGACACCGGCGGAAATGCTTCAACGTCCTCAGTCGAAGCCAGCCCACAATCAGGCCCCGCCTCTCAGGGCGATACTCCGGTGAAGAAGGATGTCTGATATGAAGGAATTAGCCCCAGCATCTGGCACAAGCACAGCCCTTACGACCACACCTCAGGACCGGTTCGAGCGCAAAGACCTGCAAAGCTGGCATGAAAAAGTGGATACAGACGCCAAGCCTATTCTTAAATTTGCTTGGATTGTGTTTGTTGGCATTTTTGTTTTTGGCGGCATATGGGCATCGGTCGCGCCACTTGGCGGCGCAGTTGTTTCCATGGGGCGTGTCATAGCAGAAGACCGCAACCGGGTTATACAGCACCTCGAAGGCGGCATCTTAAAAGAATTACGCGTGCGTGAGGGCGATGCCGTTCGCAAGGGACAAATTGTTGCGGTTTTGGATGATACGCAAATCGGGGCTCAGATCCAGTCGAACATGTTGCAACGGGCTATTTTGCGGGTTCAATTGGCGCGCCGCAGGGCGGAAATTCGCGATCTTGAAGCTGTGCAATTCCCGCGTGATTTAAACCCAGCCATCGCTAATCATCCGCGCGTTTTAGAAGCCATAGCAAGTCAGCAGGAAGAATTTCAGGCGCAGCGTAAGTTTATTACCGCAGGAGCAGACATTATCGAGGCCCGTATTCGCGGACAAGAAGGCGATATTGAAGGGCTTGGCAAGGTTATTATTGCGATGAACCGCCAGCTGGAACTCTATGAACTTGAGCTGGCAGACTATACGGATTTATTGGCCGCAGGACGGATCGACCGCCCTCGTGTGTTCGCAACCGAGCGCCAAGTTGTTGATCTGAAAGCCCGTATTGCCAGAACCAACTTAGATATTAAGGCCGCAGAAAATAACATCGAGACCCTGCGCAATGAAAAGCGCCAAGCGTTCTTGCAGTTTAAAAAAGAATCACACGATGCCTTGGTTGAGCTTCAAAAAGGCTTGAGCCAAGTTGAAGGCGCGCTTACACGCTTGGTTGATATGAAAGGCCGTTTGTTGGTGCGGTCCCCTGAAAATGGCACAGTATTCCGCCTTGCGATGCGAACCCTTGGCGCTGTTATAAAGCCGGGGGAAGCCATCATGGAGATTTTCCCTGATGAGGATACATTGACTATTGAGGCCCAGCTAGAAGTGCGTAGCCGCCAAAAGGTTTCTGTGGGGCAAGAGGCAGCAGTGGTCTTCCCGGGCAATAGAATTCAGTCTGTCACTCAGTATCCGGCCCAAGTTGTGTATATCTCGGCCGATGTTGTGACCTCGGAAAGTAATCCGGCTGGCTTTTTTATAATGCGTGTGAAACTGGAGACTAACGAAAAGATTTCCAATTTTATGCCGGGCAATCAGGCTGAAGTTTATGTTAAAACGAAGGATCAAACCTTCTTTGATATTATTCTAGGGCCAATTACTCGATTTACTCAAAGCGCCTTTAATGAATAAATATAGCTTAGGCAGTTAAGGCCACAGGCCTTGATGCGCTAGGCTTTAGCAAGCAACAGAAGCAAGACTGTCAACAGGGGAGAAAGGCAGCGTGTCTAGGATATTGATTGCACCAAATGCGTTTGGTCCTTTTTATCGGACGGCATTTTCTGTGCTGATAGAGGCAGAGCAGTATGCCAGTCTCAAGACAGTGGTGCCTGCGTCTGTTGATGTTTTTTTGCTGACGGCAGAGGGTATTATTACCTGTCCTCAGTTAGAGCCCGATCCAGAATTAAATCCAGAATTAAATCTAGGGCCACCTGAGCAGAGGCCCCCGCTAGAGCTTATCGGAATGGCGATAGGTTTGAAGGCTATTTTGGTATCAAAGACACGGCTAGACTGTGCAAACACGCTGATAAAATACTGCGAAACCCAAGGGATGTTTCATGTGCCGAGGGTGCATATTCTGTCAAAATTTGCATATGGACGGCACAGCAAAGCTGCGGCCTTCATTGCGGATGTTTTGTCGCAGCAGCTCAAGCAGTCAGAGCATGACGTCGCCACAACCCAGCGCCAAATCGCCACCTTGCGGGGCCAGCACGAACGACTGTGGTTAAATCAGGAAAAAGCCCAGCGCATGATTCGGGGGGCAGGCTATAAAACAAACAGCGTTTGCTTCAGCCTTACGCCCGGACCGGACACCGTTAATCAAAGCGCTGGTGGGTTTAAACAATATCTACCCTCAGACCTTATGGGGCTTGTTGGACTAAAGCTTTTCATAGCTAAAGCCGCAGATGAAGGGGCTCTAGGGCATTTGCATGTCCGAATTAGCCGCTGCGCTGATGATGTGTTGTTCTGCGAAAAAAAGTTGGATTATGCGAATATTTCAGATGGTTGGTTAGCGCTTGATTTTCTGTCAACCCATTCAAATATCTTCGGTGACGGATTTTTGGAAGTTTTGTGGCACGGGGCGGGCGGGCCTGAGCTTGCGCTTGCCGATGTGGCCGCAGACCGCTACGGGGACGCTAGTGGCCGCACTTTAGCGCTTTAGATAGAAAAGGGCCTTGTGCAACCAGCAGTGACTTTAGAGCGCTTAGATGAAGCTGGCCCTGTGGTCCCTGTGCGGATTATCCCGGGGAATGCCCTTTTAGACCTTGGCCAATATTATGCTGGCAAAAAAGCTGAACACGCCGCGAACGAGGCACTTGGTGGCCAAGTGTTATCCGTAAGCCAAAGCGGTTGGTTGCAAACTCACATCTTGACAGATGGTCCTTCAGGCATCCGTCTACCGGGCCTTGTTTCAGAGACAATCAGCAAGGTGCGCACCCGTTGCTTTGTACCGCAGCAATGTGTTTTTAATGCGCTCGGCATTTTGATGGTCGCCCCTCAAAAAACACCCCTGAAAACTATAGAGGCCCTTTTACCGCAAATAGGGGCGCCGGAGGGTTTGCCGCTGTCAGGGTCTGACTTGGAAAGTGGCTGCCACTGGAACGCAGTTATTTTGTCCTCTGTGCAAGAACGGCAAATGGTCTTGTCTGTGCAAAAGCTGGATCAGCCGCGCGGCGATATTATTCTCGCGTCTCGGTCCCTTGATGGACAGAACAGCTACGGCCAAGCCCGCTGGCAATCTTTAGAGCTTTTTTTGGCGTCACCGGGGTCTAGCACGGACAAAGAGGGCGTTTTAATGGCGTCTGGAAACTGTGAAGTTGAAGGGGAAATACGCAGCCAGCGCATGACCGAAATGTATAATGACATCAGTTTTTATCGTGGTGGGGCCTATTTAGACGAGGTGTCCGAGACGCTCGGCTTTTCACCGATGGTGGTTAGCGAGGAAACCGGTTCATTGCAAACGCATCCATTTCAGGGCGGGGCCTCTGCTGCCATCTTGAAAAACGGAATTCCCTCTGGGACGGTGCGTATCGCCTGCGAAGTGGGGACAGCGCACGCAGGCGCTGATGATTGCATTTATATTCTGGCCGCCTTGCCCAGCGGCACAGCCGATCAGGTGGATGCTATTGACCAGCTGGTGTTGAAAGTGCGTGAGGGCGCGTTTGGCGGCTATGATGACGGCTCTGCAATTCAGTGGACAGCACGCCGCTTGAAAGCGGGTTCGGTTGAGATGATCACCATGGAAATGGTTGCCGCTGTTAAGCAGCCGATGGACGCCGTGTTTGCAGCAGTTTCCGTATCAGGCAATGATAGTTTCGCTTGGTGCCGCTGGTATAGTTATGCAGCAATCGTGGCCGATGATCAGCAGTGTGCCACACCGGCTACCGCAGAATAATATGAAAAATCCGCACGCAAAATCCGCTATTGGGGTTGTTATCCCCGCCTTTGGCCACCCACAATTTTTGGTCGAGGCCATCGTCAGCGCGTGCGAGCAAGACATAGATCGCCCCTATCATGTTGTTGTGGTGGATGACGGCTGTAAGTTCTTTGAAACCGGCCGGGTGGCAGAGCAGCTTTTGGAAACATATGCGGGCAAGCTGCATTATTTACGACAGAAAAATACCCGGCTTCCCGGTGCGCGCAATAGCGGCATTCGGTTTTTGTTGGCGCTCGATCCGGATTTGGATTCTATTTATTTTCTCGACGCCGATAACCGCCTTGCCCCCTATAGTCTCGCGGCATTTCGGGCGGCTTTGGGCGATGACAAAGCCATTGGGTGGGCCTATCCTGATATTTCCATGTTTGGCCTGTCGCGCAGTGACGCAGGCTTTGATACACGTGAAACAGCACCCGACTATAGCCAGCTAAAGCATTTGATCGGCAATATATCGGAGGCCGGATCTTTGGTGCGCGCTGATGTGTTCCGCAGCGGTGTGTTTTTCAATGAAAACATGACCAGCGGGTTTGAAGATTGGGATTTTTGGCTCGCCGCCCTAAGCGCAGGCTATGTTGGATGCAGGGCGCGTCATTCGGGCTTTTTGTACCGCCGCCGCCCGGAAAGTATGCTGTCTGATGCACGCCGTGTGGAAGATATATTGATCGCTCGTATGCGCGAAACATATAAGCCCTTATATACTGCGTCCCATATTCTAGCGCTGGAACAGCAAGAAGCCCCGGCCTTTGCTATTCTTCTTGAAGGCAGTGATACGGTTTTGTTAACCAGCGACCCCAAGATGGAGCCTCGCCGTGTTTCGCTTTCAGATTTTGTGAAGTCTATGCAAACATGGCTACATCAACCCAGAGAATATTTTTTCCCGGATGCCCTTATTTTTACATCCGAGGCCGAATGGGCGCGACTGCAAGCCTCAACAGGGCTTCTGCGGTGGTGCTTTTGGCGGCTGCGTGAGCAAGCACAGCCCTTTGTTGGTGTCAGCTTGAAACAGGCCTCGCAGTTTAATATTCGGCGTAGGGTGCAGGGGCTTCGGAATTTTACCCAGCCCAACAGCCTTTTTTCACTGAAGACAAATATTCTGCGGACTTTGCTGTTGGCCAGTGATCCAAAAACCGCAGAGGCTTCTATCGCAGGGCGCTTGTCTGGGCTGCCCAAGCCGGTTCAATTGCAAATATCTGC